>NZ_JBFUBK010000036.1:0-53352 GCF_056405815.1 Pseudomonas sp. P1_F1_2
GTCCTGAATGTCGACGACATCGGCTGTTTCGATCCAGACCTCCATGTAGTCAGGAGCCGAGAATCCCAAGTACCAGGATTTGTAAGGCATTGACTGGCTGTTAGCAAATGTACAGCCACTGAGCAATAACGCGCAGAAGGTAGGTCGTAAATAACTAATCATTAGAGCGTCACGGCTCTGTCACTTCCAAGAATCATAGGGCACACCAAACTTTTCGACGTACGCTTTGGATTGGTCGGATAGCTTGTCGTACTTGCCGCCAGAGTTACCTTCATAAGGTCCACGTGGGTCAATCTCGGCTTTTACCTTAGCCACTTCTATCGCTGGCAGGCACGATCCCATTACCCACACTTTAGCCATCCCTCCGGGTGCCAGATTTATTACCAATACCTCGCGGTAGCCTGTTATCCATTTTCCATCAGCAGCACAAAAGGCTTTTTCACCCTTGCGCATAAGTTCCCTGGTCGACTCGGGTATGTCGATAACCATTTTATAAGTTTGAGGTTCAACCAATGATTGCCATCGGACGTAGATTTTTTTGGGTAAGTCTGCTCCAGTTACATTCTTACCTTTGCCCTGCCCCGGCTTTTCCGGCCAGCCTCTAGGGTCGCCCGTGTTATTGGGAGGAGTCTGTATCGCAGCTATTCCACTCATGGCACGTCTGTATACTTGGCCTTCGACATCAATAACATCAGCTGCTTCGATCCAGACTTCCATGTAGTTAGGTGCTGAGAAACCCAAACGCCAGGCTTTGTAAGGTAGCGTTTCACTGTTGGCTAACGTGCATCCACTGAGCAGAAAGGCGGCGATAGCGACGCGTAAAAAGTTACTCATTTTGATGTGCCGTGCGTACAGAATTTACGTCTGGTCGATTGATGAAGACTATATTCAAGTCACTATTGTTTCGATTTTTAGCGGCGTTCCAGTTGTCAGATAAATGAACGTAACGCTGGAAGAGCAGTTCCTCTTCCTGTGAGGTCAGCCCTATTGTTTTGCTTTTCCCCTGAGCGTACGACAACAATTTTTCGGAGATGGGTATGAGCTCCGCAGGTAGCGCCAGTCTTGGGTTGCTCTCGGGGATTTGTCCAAAAGGCACTCCATTTTCAACGGCTAGTTCGCGCATGATCCGAAAGTAGATCAAGGACAGCTCACTGCGGACCTCTCGTTGACTGCTGACAGCGGCATAAACGTATTTCATATCTTTGCGGTTTTCTTTACCCGTGGTACGAAACGGCACCTCCCACGTGCGGATCTCCAATGGGAGGTTATATTGGGCCAATTGATCCTGTAGCCGCCTCAAGTCCTCTTGGGCAACCTTGTAACTGTTAGCTTCAACAAAAGATGTCCTTTCGTCTACCGGACTCCTACGCGGTTTGCTGAGCAGTATCCGCTCCCTCGCCTTGGGTAGATAGCCGCCACCGAGGTCCGAGTGCACGCCCGGCAAAATAATATCGGCAGCCCCAAGACTGTTTAACGCAAAATTGTAACGTCGCTCATTTCGAGCGACTAATTGGACGACTTTCTTTGCAGCGTCTGGTGCTAGATAGATATTGATCCCTGGGTTAAAAGCATTATTACCATTCCAGTCCCCTACCAGCGGGTTGGCAATGGCTGCAACTGTGTCGTAGACGCCGATGAAATTTATGGAGATGTCGGTATTTGGCTTCCATGCAAAGCTGTCCGATAACATTGGCGATCCCGCCGGCAGCGCTTTAGCGAGAATACTTTGGCTACCTTTTAGTATTTCATTAGCAAAGTCTCTTGCCGCCGCAGAGCCTCGACTGAATCCGAAAATGTCGAACTCAATGTTAGAAATACGCTTATCAGGATTGTTGTTTTTAAAGAGTCGGATCGCCTGAATAAATAGGTCTGGAGTCTCTTCTACCCGCGCCCGGACACCCTGTGCACCTATGCCTGTGCCTTGTGAAAAAGTGGAGTCCTCCTCGGTACTGCTGGTGCCGATCCCATCCACATAAATCGATAAACTCGCCCTTTCTGCATCAATAGGCAGCGCTTCATCCACTTGGTTCTGATAAAGGTCATACAGTCTGGCTACGTTACTGACATCATTGCCATAACTGTTGTCCGGGCTACTTCCTTTGCCGTCGTAGCCAAAAGAGGCGCAGTACTGACGGATGTCTGCGGCCGAATCTTGCAGGTTTACATCCGGAGCGAAGCAACCATAAACACGCTCGCTATTACTGCGGTTGTTCCCCGTACCATCAAAGAACACCCCAATCCGCAACGTAATATCTTCCAGCTCGACCTCTTCTTCCTCTTCCTCAAGTTCCTCTTCAGGATCATCCCCTGCAGCCGTTTTCACTGTCTTGGGCACGGAATCAGCAACAGCATTGAACTTGCCAACCGGCGGAGCACTCAGCACTTTCCCTGCCGCGGCAGCCGCAGCAGCGGCCGGTGTGATCGGCGCAAGAATCTGAATCCCGCTCCCCGCACCCGGCGCACCACCGGAGTTGGTCTTGACCTCAGCCCCGCTGATCGTCACACCCCCCGTATCGACCTTGACGAAACTCCCGCCAGCCGTGGCCGTCAGTTCCATCCCGCCCTCAACCACAACCTTTTCCCCGGCGTTGTAGTGAATCTCCTCACCGGCCTCGACAAACTGCGCCGTCCCGACCTTCACATGCTGGGTCACGGCGACGGTCAGGTGGTCATCGGCTCGCGCTTCGGTCTTGCGGTCGAGGTGGGTGATGCGGTGTTCTTGAACTTTGAACTCGCTGTAAACATTGGCCTCAACCGTGTCGTGCCGCTCGTTGCCGATGCGGATTTTCTGGTCGTGCTCGATGTTTTCGTCCCAGTCGCGCTGGGCGTGGAGGTAGATCTGTTCCGCGCCTTTTTTGTCTTCGATGCGAAATTCGTTGTAGCCCTTGCCGCCCGGTGAGCTGAGGGTTTTGAAGGTGCTGCGGGTTTTGTTCGCCGGAAGGTCGTAGGGGACAACGTTTTCCTTGTGGTACAGGCAGCCGGTCACCAGCGGTTGGTCGGGGTCGCCTTCGAAGAAGCTGACCAGCACTTCCATGCCGACGCGCGGGATGGCGATGCCGCCGTAGGCACTGCCGGCCCAACCGGTGGCGACGCGCAGCCAGCAGCTGGTTTTGTCGTTGGCCTGGCCGTCGCGGTCCCAGTGGAACTGGACTTTGACGCGACCGTATTCGTCGCAATGGATTTCTTCGCCCGGCGGGCCGGTGACGATGGCGGTCTGGCTGCCCAGGACTTTCGGTTTCGGGTGTTCGAGGGCGGGGCGGTAGTGCGCGTCCCAAGGCGTGGCGAGGAAGCGGTTGCGGTAGCCCTGATGGAAATCGTCTTTGTTTTGGGTGACGTCGCTGGTGATGTTCTCGCCCAGCACCTGCGGTTGTTTGCCTTCGTGGACGACTTCCAGCAGCAGCCAGAGGTCGTTCCACTCGGCGCGCGGGTGTTCGCTGAGGGCCATGAAGTGGCCGCTGACCAACGCGGGTTCGTCACCTTTGCCTTCAGCGAGTGCGTAGTCGCTGCGATGGCGCTCCAGGGCGCGGGTCGCCAACTGCTTGCCACGCTCGCGGGTGAGGAACAGGCCAGGGTAGTCGTAGTCTTCGAGGTCCGGGGCGAACGCGGTCTTGGCGGCGCCTTCGGGCAGGATGCGCGGTTTTTCGAAGTCGTAGTCGCGGCGACTGACGCGGGTGGTCCGGGTTTCCAGGCGCAGGTTGAAACGTTTGATCACCGGTTTCTCGGCGGCCATGCCAGAGTCTTGCTGGTAGGCCACGGGCGCCAGTTTGCGGAACACGGTCTGGTCATCGCCAAACACCAGTTTGTGGCCGCTGGCGCTGTGCTGGAAGTGGAAGTGAATGCCTTCTTCTTCGCACAGACGCTGGATGAAATGCAGGTCCGACTCGTCGTACTGCACGCAGTAGTCGCGGTCGGGGTAGATCGCGCCGAGCTGGAAACTGTACGCGTCAGCCAGAATGCCGCGCGCTTCCAGCACCTGCGCGATGATCTTCGGCACGCTCAACTGCTGGAAGATTTGCTGGTCGTGGCTGTGGCGCAGGTACGCCAATTGCGGGCACAGGCTGATGCTGTAGCGGGTCAGTTTTTTACCCGAGTCGCCTTGCTCGATGCGATAGACCAGACCGTGAATGATGCCTTTGCCGGTCGCGCCGAAAGTCAGGCAGCCAGGCTTGTGCAGGATGTCTTCGAGTTTCAGGTCGGGGCGGGCGCTGACCAGTTCGATGTCGAAACAGAACGGTTGGTTGAGGGCTTCGCGACCGACGAAACTGAGGACTTGCAGGTCGGCAGAAACGCCTTCCAGCGTGAGGGAAATATGGGTTGCGTTAGCGTCCAGCATGCCTTGAATTCCGTCCTTTGGATAAGCTGGGGCGGATGGTGCAGGATTAAACGGCCTCGTTCAAGGCGCAAATGGCGTAGGCGAGCGGCTCTCCAACCATCGGGAAAACCCTTAGTGGCACGGTTTGGACCAGTGAATCCGGGAGGTATTTCGTTATGTTTTACTAGGATTTCTGGTGTCACAGTCTTGAAGTAGCGACGAACCGAGAGGAGGCGGTGTGAGTGACACCGCCATCGCGGGCAAGCCCGCTCCCACATTGGGATTGTCGCCGACCACAAAAACTGTGCTCACCGCAAATCCCCTGTGGGAGCGGGCTTGCCCGCGATGCGGCCATCAGCTACGGCGAAGATCCAGTTGATGCCGATACGGCAAATCCGGYCCGGTCTTGCTGCACGTCAACGCCGCCGCCTGCACTGCAAACTTCAGCATCGCATCAATCTGCTCGCGCCCAAGCTGCTTCAACCCCTCAATCGAATCCAGCTGCTGCTCGGTCAACCAGGTAATCAACGCCGCCTGGAACGTATCACCAGCCCCAACTGTGTCAGCAATCTTCACGGTACTGGCCGGCACCGACCATTCGCCATGAACACGGCTAAACACCGTCGCACCTTCACCGCCCCGGGTCAGGAACACCAACTGACAGCGATGCTGCAACCAGCCTTCGATCACCCGTTGCGGATCTTCCTCGGGGTACAACAGACTCAAATCCTCGTCGCTGACTTTGATCAGGTCCGCATACTCGACCAGTGTCGCGATCCGCGAACGCCAGAGTTCGATGTTTGGTTCTGGATTGAGCCGCACGTTGGGATCAAGGCTGATCAGGCGTTGACCGCTTTCGCGTTGCACCAGCGCCAGCAGCGTGTCGGCAATCGGCTGCACCACCAGCGAGAATGAGCCAACGTGCAAGCCGCGCACCTCGGGCCCCAGCGCCGGCAGGTGTTCGAGTGTCAATTGCCGATCCGCGCAACCTTCACCTCGAAAGCTGTAGTGCGGCGAGCCATTGGCGCCGACGGCAACCATTGCCAGCGTGCTTGGCGCGGCGAAATCCACCAGGTAATCGGCGCGTACGCCTTCACCCTGCAGCACTTGCTGCAAGCGTCGGCCGAGGTAGTCGGTGGACAGCCCGGCAAACAACGCCGACTCCACACCCAAACGGCGCAAACCGACCGCCACGTTGAACGGCGAACCGCCGGCAATCGCCTTGAAATTCACTTTTGAAGCCAGGCCGCTGGCGTCCTCTTCACTGAAGAAATCGAACAGCGCTTCGCCACACACCAGGTACATAGTTACTCACTCTTTAAAGGGTTGCGACATGCTGTCGATAGCGTTCATAGGCCTGCTCAAAGGCCTGCACATTGGTGGCAATCGGCAAGGTTTCGCTGGCCAGATCAAGCGTTACGCAGCGCTCGCACAGGTCGGCCAGGCTGTCCTCGTGCCCGTTTGCCCAGGATTTGCACCACGCCACCTGAATCGCCGCGCCAAGGGCGGCGGCTTCGCTTTGTTCGGTGCAGATGACAGGGGTGTTCATGATGTCGGCGACGATCTGTCGCCACACCGGACTCTTCGAGCCGCCGCCGATCAGGCAGATGCTGCGGCTTTGTAAGCCATTGTGCCGCAACAGGTCCAGCCCATAACGCAATCCGAAGGTCGTGCCTTCCACCCCTGCACGGCACAGATTTGCCTGGGTCAGGTTAGTCATCGTCAAGCCCAGCAGGCTGCCGGTGGCGTGGGGCAGGGCGGGGACGCGTTCGCCGTTAAGGAATGGCAGCATGCACACGCCTTCGGCTCCGATGGGGGCCTGCGCGACCCAATCGTTGAACTGTTGGATATCCAGGTCGAACAACTCGCGAATAGCACCCGTCGCGTTGGTCAGGTTCATGGTGCAAATCAACGGCAACCAACCACCGCTGGATGAACAGAAGGTGGCGACCGAGGCGTCCGCGCTGACTTTGGGCTGATCGGCATAGGCGCACACCGTGCCCGATGAGCCGAGGCTCATGGTGATCGCGCCGGGCTTGATGTTGCCGGTGCCAATCGCGCCCATCATGTTGTCGCCGCCACCGCTTGAAACCAGCGCTTGCGGGTTGATGCCCAAGTGTTCGGCGATGCTCGGCAACAACGTGCCGACGGCCTGGTGGGCGTCGATCAACTCCGGCAATGCGGCTTGCAGGCGGCCGGTGGGATCAATGTCACGCAGCAGTTGCAGATCCCATTGACGGGTGCGTACGTTGAAATAACCGGTGCCGGAGGCGTCGCCGTATTCACTGCAACTGCGGCCGGTGAGCCAGAAATTGAGGTAGTCGTGGGGCAACAGGATGCGGGCGATGCGGGCGAACACGTGCGGGTGTTGCTCCTTGGTCCAGAGCAGCTTTGACACGGTGTAACCGGGTGCGATGACGACGCCGAGGCGCTCAAGCGAACCCTTTTCACCACCCAGATGCGCCAGCAGGCGATCGTTTTCCGGAGTGGATTCGGTGTCGCACCAGAGTTTGGCCGGACGCAGCACCTGGCCTTGATCGTCGAGCAGGACCAGACCATGTTGCTGGCCGGAAACGCCGATGCCGAGGATGTCCTGGCCGTCGACATTGGCTTCGCGCAGCGCATTTCGGGTGGCCAGGGTGAAGGCATACAGCCACTGGCGGGTGTCTTGCTCACGGCGACCGTTGGCGTCGCTGATCAGGCTGTGGGCGGCGGCACCCTGGCCCAGCACCTGGCCGCTGACCGAGTCGAGGACAATGGCTTTAGTGCCTTGGGTGCCGCAATCGATGCCGAGAAATAATTGTTGATTTGCCATGAATGTCCCCTACAGATCGTCAAGCCAACACCCGTTCCAACGTCCGCGTCACACCCACGTCGCGCAAGCTGTTGCAACACCACTCGAATGCCGCCACAAACTCGGCCGAATGCGGGATCGCCGTGCCAAAAATCTCCTCGACCGCGAGCAATCGTTGGGTGATCAACACATCATCCGCTACCAGTGCCTGACAGAACGCCGCCCGTGGATCAGGGATCGAGTAGGTATCGCCATTCTCATCCACACCCTTCAAATACAGGGCCCACGCCGCCACGACCAGCGCGGCCCGTTTGGTTTCGCGACCATCAGCAATCAAGCGGTTGATGGTCGGGAGGGTGAACTTGGGAAACTTCGACGAACCGTCCGAGCACACCCGCTCCAGTTGATCGGCAATGGCCTGGTTGGAGAAGCGCTGCACCAGCGTGTCTTTGTAGTCCGTCAGGTTAATCCCTGGCACGGGCGACAGCTGCGGGGTCACGTCCAGGTCCATGTAGGCGCGCATATAGCGCACGAACAGCGGGTCGTTCATGGTTTCGTGGACAAAACGGTAACCCTTGAGAAACCCCAGATAGGTCAGTGCCAGATGGCTGCCGTTGAGCAGTTTGATCTTCATCTCTTCATAAGGCGTGACGTCATCGGTGAATTGCACGCCGACCTTTTCCCACGCGGGGCGACCGTTGACGAACTTGTCTTCCAGCACCCATTGCACAAACGGTTCGCAGACCACCGGCCAGGCATCGTCGACCGCGTGTTTGTCGGCCAGTTGCAGACGATGTTCGGTGCTGGTCATCGGCGTAATGCGGTCGACCATGGCGTTGGGAAAACTCACATTGCGCTCGATCCAGTCGCGCAGATCGGCGTCGCGCAACGCGGCGAAGGCCAACAGAGCCTTGCGGGTGACCGCGCCGTTGTGGGGCAGGTTATCGCAGGACATCAGCGTGAACGCCGGCGTGCCGGCCGCTCGACGCTGGGCCAGCGCCGCACACAGGAAGCCGAAGACGGTCGTCGGCGAATCCGGGTGCGCCAGGTCGTGCTGGATCTGCGGCAGATCGGCCATGAACTCGCCGGTACTGTCGTCGATGCAATAGCCGCCCTCGGTGATGGTCAGCGAGACAATGCGGATGTCGGGGCTGGCGAGTTTATCGATCAGCGTTTGCGCACCGTCTTCAGCCAGCAGCATGTCGCGGATCGCACCGATGACCCGGACTTCGGTGTCATCGGTATCGCCCAGCTCAAACAGGGTGAACAGGTAGTCCTGCTCGTTGAGATCGTCCCGGGCGCGGCGGTCTTCGGCGCGCAGGCCGACCCCGCAAATGGCCCAGTCCAGCGCTTCGCCAGTATTCATCAGCGCGTCGGTGTAATACGCCTGATGCGCGCGGTGGAAACCACCCACGCCAATGTGCGCGATGCCTTGGCGCGTGTGGCTCAGTGCATAGGCGGGCAGACCCACCTCAGGCTTGAGGCGATGCAGATTCTGATTATTGAGTTTCATCACATAGTCTCGGGATCAGGCGGCGGCGCGCAGTGGGCGAGTGAGCGCCACGCCGTCGGCATCGAATAAATGGCAGTGTTCAGCGTCCAGGTGCAGGTTCAGGGTTTCGCCATAACGGCTGGCCAGGTCGCCACGCACGCGCAGGGTCAGGGCTTCACCGGACGTGGTCACGACGTGGCAGAAGGTGTCGCTGCCCAGGCGCTCGCTGACGTCGGCGGTGACCTGCAGCGTGCAGTCGCCGGTCTGCGCCAGTTCCAGATGTTCCGGACGAATGCCCAATGTCACAGCGCTGCCGACGCTGAGGGTCGCCGCGCTCAATGGCAGGCTGATGCGGGTTCCGGCGTCCAGCAGCACTTCGGTGTGCTGGCCCTCGATGCGGGTCACTTTGCCCTTGAGGAAGCCCATTTT
This sequence comes from Pseudomonas sp. P1_F1_2, assembly GCF_056405815.1. Taxonomy (NCBI): domain Bacteria; kingdom Pseudomonadati; phylum Pseudomonadota; class Gammaproteobacteria; order Pseudomonadales; family Pseudomonadaceae; genus Pseudomonas; species Pseudomonas sp. P1_F1_2. Next base: position 9,028 of record NZ_JBFUBK010000036.1, read on the forward strand.
CGGCGTGCCCAGGAACCCGGCGACAAACAGGTTGGCCGGCTGGTGATACAGGTCCAGCGGCGAGCCGACCTGTTCGATTTTACCGCCATTGAGCACGACCACCTTGTCGGCCATGGTCATGGCCTCAACCTGGTCGTGGGTCACGTAAATCATCGTGGCTTGCAGTTCTTTGTGCAGGCGCAACAGTTCCAGGCGCATCTGCACCCGCAGGGCGGCGTCGAGGTTGGACAGCGGTTCGTCGAACAGGAATATTTTCGGGTTGCGCACAATCGCCCGGCCGATGGCCACGCGCTGACGCTGACCGCCAGACAGCTGTTTCGGCTTGCGTTCGAGCATCGGCCCCAGTTCCAGGATGCGCGCCGCTTCGCCGACTTTCTTCTCGACTTCCGCTTTTGGCACGCCGGCCAGATCGAGGGCGAACGACATGTTTTTGCGCACACTCATGTGCGGGTACAGGGCGTAGGTCTGAAACACCATCGCCAGGTCACGCTTGGCCGGGCTGACTTCGGTGATGTCGCGTCCATCGAGCTCTATGGTTCCGCCGCTGACTTCTTCCAGGCCGGCGATCAGCCGCAGTAGCGTGGACTTGCCGCAACCCGACGGACCGACGAACACCACGAACTCCTTGTCGTTCACTTCCAGGTCGATGCCTTTAATGATGGAAAAGCCTTCGAAGCCTTTTTGCAGATTCTTGATTTTCAGGTTGGCCATGGTGGCGCTCCTTTTGTGCTTATTCTTTGAGGGCTATTTCACGGCGCCGAACGACAGGCCGCGGACCAATTGTTTCTGGCTGATCCAGCCGAAAATCAGGATCGGCGCACAGGCCAGCGTCGACACCGCCGACAACTTGGCCCAGAACAACCCTTCGGGACTTGAGTACGAGGCGATCAATGCAGTCAGTGGCGCGGCTTTCGACGAGGTCAGGTTCAGCGACCAGAACGCCTCGTTCCAACACAGGATCAGCGACAGCAAAACGGTCGACGCCAGGCCACCCTTGGCGATGGGCAGCAGCACCCGGACCATTTCCTGCCACAGCGTGGCGCCGTCCAGGCGTGCGGCTTCGAGGATGTCTTTGGGGATGTCTTTGAAGTAGGTGTAAATCATCCAGACCACGATGGGCAGGTTGATCAGCGTGTAAATGACGATCAGCGCAATGCGCGTATCGAGCAGGCCAAAGCTCTTGGCCAGCAGGTAGATCGGCATCAACACGCCCACCGGCGGCAGCATTTTGGTGGAGAGCATCCACAGCAGCGTGCCTTTGGTGCGCTGGGTTTCATAGAACGCCATCGAGTAGGCCGCCGGCACCGCAATCAGCAGGCACAACGCAGTGGCGCTGAACGAAATCACCACCGAATTCCAGGCAAAGCTGAAGTAGTCACTGCGCTCATTGATGTGCAGGTAGTTCTCCAGTGTCGGCGTGAAGATGAACTGCGGCGGCGTGGCGAATGCATCGATTTCGGTTTTGAAACTGGTCAGCACCATCCAGAAAATCGGAAAGAAAATCAGGATGGCGATGGCCCAGGCCAGGGTGCCGAGCAGCAGGCTTTGCAGGCGGCGGGATTGTTGAAGGGTCATGGCGCAGGCCTCAGGCTTTGTCTGTCAGGTTTTTGCCGATCATGCGCACCAGCACGATGGCCGCGATGTTGGCGATCACCACGGCGATCAAACCACCCGCCGAGGCCATGCCGACGTCGAATTGCACCAGCGCCTGGTTGTAGATCAGGTAGGCGAGGTTGGTCGAGGCGTAGCCGGGGCCGCCGTTGGTGGTGGTGAAAATTTCGGCGAACACCGAGAGCAGGAAGATGGTTTCGATCATCACCACCACCGCAATCGGTCGCGCCAGATGCGGCAAGGTCAGGTGCCAGAAGATCGCAATCGGCCCGGCACCGTCGAGGCGCGCCGCTTCTTTCTGTTCCTGATCGAGGGACTGCATGGCAGTCATCAGGATCAGGATCGCGAACGGTAGCCATTGCCACGACACAATGATGATGATCGACAGCAACGGGTAATGCGCCAGCCAGTCCACCGGTTGCGCGCCGAACAGTTTCCAGACGTAGGCGAGGATCCCCGACACCGGATGGAAAATCAGGTTCTTCCAGATCAGCGCACCGACGGTGGGCATGATGAAGAACGGCGAAATAAGCATCACCCGCACAATGCCGCGGCCCATGAACTCAGAGGCCTCAAGCAGTGCACTGATCAGCACGCCGAACACCACGCTGATCAGCAAGACGCTGCCTACCAGCAGCAACGTATTGGTAGCGCCGGGCAGGAAGCCCGAATCCGTCAGGAAGTAAGTAAAGTTCTCCAGCCCGACGAACTCGTTTTCACCCGGATTAAGCAGGTTGTAGCGAATCGTTGAGAAGTAGACGGTCATGCCCAGCGGCACAATCATCCACAACAGTAACAAGGCCACTGAAGGGCTGACCAAAAACCAGCCGGGATTGGTCAACCGGCTTTTACGCACCGGTTGGGGCAGGTCCATGTGAGCTTTGGCAGTTGAAATATTCATGGCATCAAAACCGATTGGCTACAGGTAAATGAAGTTCAGCTGTAGGAGCAAAGCTTGCTCACGATTGCCGCGATGCAGTCCTTCGGATGAACCTCGTTATCGTTCATCGCGAGCAAGCTTTGCTCCTACAGGGATTGAGGGGTTACTTGGGATAACCAGCGCGCTTCATCTCGCGTTCGGTGGTTTGCTGGGCAGCAGCCAGGGCTTGATCAACGGTGGTTTGACCGATCAGCGCCGCTGAGAACGCCTTGCCAACCTGGGTGCCAATGCCTTGGAACTCAGGAATGGTCACCAACTGAATGCCGATATAAGGCACCGGTTTGAGCGTCGGTTTGCTCGGGTCCGCGGCCTTGAGCGATTCCAGCGTGATCTTGGCGAACGGCGCGGAGTTCATGTAGGACTCGCTGTAGGTCGAGGCGCGAGTGCCGGGCGGCACGTTGGCAATTCCGTCTTTTTCCGCGACCAGCGCGCCATATTCCTTGGAGGTGGCCCAGGCACTAAAGGTCTTCGCGGCGTCCTTGGCCTTGGAACTGGTCGGGATCGCCAGTGCCCATGAGTAAAGCCAGGCCGAGCCCTTGTCGGTGGTTTCATGCGGGGCATAAGTGAATCCGACGTGGTCAGCCACTTTGCTTTGCGTTTTGTCGGTGACGAAAGACCCGGCGACGCTGGCATCGACCCAGATCGCACACTTGCCGCTGTTGAACAGCGCCAGGTTTTCGTTGAAACCGTTACTGGAAGCACCCGGAGGGCCGGATTGCTTCATGGTTTCGACGTAGAAATTCAGGGCGTTTTTCCACTCAGGGCCGGTAAATTCCGGCTGCCACTTCTCATCAAACCAGCGTGCGCCATAGGCGTTGGCGACGGTGGTGATCAGCGCCATGTTCTCGCCCCAACCGGCCTTGCCGCGCAGGCAGATGCCGTACTGTTCTTTATCCTTGTTGGTGAGTTTGCTGGCGAATTCGCCGATCTGGGTCCAGGTCGGGTGCTCGGGCATGGTCAACCCGGCGTCCTTGAACAGGTCAGTGCGGTAATAAGTGATCGAGCTTTCGGCGTAGAACGGCAGGGCATACAGCGAGCCCTTGACCGACAGGCCTTCACGCACTGACGGGAAGACATCGTCGAGTGCATAGCCGGCCGGCAAATCCTTCATCGGCTCCAGCCAACCCTTGGCACCCCACAGTGCGGCTTCGTACATGCCGATGGTCAGCACGTCGAACTGCCCGCCCTGTGTCGCGATGTCGGTGGTCAGGCGTTGGCGCAGAACGTTTTCTTCGAGCACCACCCAATTGAGCTTGATGTCCGGGTGCTCGGCTTCGAAGGTTTTCGACAGCTTTTGCATGCGGATCATGTCGCTGTTGTTGACGGTGGCGATTGTCAGGGTTTGAGCGCCGAAGCTGACGCTGCTGAGGGTCATGCAGGTGAGGGCAAGCAGAGCTTTTACAGAAGGTTGCATCGAGCACTCCTTTTCTGCACCTCGAGGGTTACAGAAGGACAGTTATTGTTTTTGTGTCTTCCTGAGCAGGGAAGAATGTGCGCTGATTACAGCCTTCAATCGATGGCGTGACAAATCATCCATCGCACTTGAATCGATACTATTTTGCACTGGGATCTGGAAAGGAAGAATTCCGCACCAAGCGCCCTGTAGCAGCTGCCGAAGGCTGCGTTCGAGTGCGCAGCACTCGTTAGGGCAGAGTACACGGTGTTACTGGCGGACCAGAGTTGCAGGTTTTGCGCCTGCTTTGCAGTCGAACGCAGCCTTCGGCAGCTGCTACAGGTCGGAACGTCAGTGCTGATTTTGCTCAGTAAGGCGTTGCACCGCCAACCGCCGGTAGTGCGACGGCGTCATGCCCTTGAGTTGCTGAAAGCGTCGATTGAAGTTGGAAATATTGTTGAAACCCGACTCGAAGCACACATCGGTCACCGGTTTGTCGCCATCGGCCAGCAGCTCGCAGGATTTGCTGATTCGCAGCCGATTGACGAATTCGATGAAGCAGCGCCCGGTGGCTTGTTTGAACACCCTGCTGAAGTACGTCGGCTTCATGCCCAGATGCTCGGCAACTTCCTCAAGCGGCAGCTCCCGGGCGTAATGGGCAAAAATGTAATCGACGGCGCGGTTGGTGCGATCGATGTTGTGTTCATCGGCCAATTGCGGTGTCGTTGCGCCCGACAGTAATTGATAGTCGTCGCATGCCGCCAGCAGCTCCAGCAGAATAAAAAAATGCCCGAGGCGAGTGACGCCTTGGGTGTCGGCAATGCGTTGCATCAGGGTCATGGCCTGGCGGATGGTGCGCTTGCCACGAAACTCGATACCGTACTGCGCGCGCTCCAGCAGTGGCGCGAGGGTCTTGAGCTCGGCGAATACCTGGTGGCCGCTTTCGAACAGTTCGTCGGTGAAGTTGACCAGCATGTCGCGTTTGGGCACCACTTCGTCTTCCGCGACCTGGCTGATCCAGTTGTGAGGCAGGTTGGGGCCGGTGAGGAATAGTGTCTCGGGATAGAAATTACCGATGTAGTCGCCGATGAACACCTTGCCGGAGCTGGCGACGATCAGGTGCAACTCGTATTCCTTGTGAAAATGCCAGCGCACCAGCGGGCAGGGGAAGCCGTGCTGACGATAGATGATGGACAGCCCGTTGTGGTCGTCCATCAATTCGTAGGAGGGGTCGGTCACGCGGGCTGTTCTGGTCATGTTTGGTTGCTTTTTTTGTTATCGCGTTTCGGATCATGCCTCGTTTGCTGCCTGCGGTGCCAGCGTGGCGCGACGTTCGCTTATGCGGGTGTATGCAACCGGTGTCCGTAAACTGCCTTCATGCTGGTGGCGCTCCAGCAATAGCGAACGATATCCGTCTCTTCAAAGAAATCAGTGCTGATGATGCTGCACCGGGTGACCCAATTGCCGGTGGTGTGGAACCAGTCATTGATTTGGTTTTTGATGTGCTGCGGGCCACCCAACAGCGAATAGCAGGTCGCCGGCAACGACCAAAGAAATGACTCGTAAGGTGCTTGCGCAAGGGTCGTTTCGATATGCGTTTGCAGTTCGCCGATGTCGGTGAACACCTTGCCGTTCCACTTGTGACGGATGTGCGGCCAGAAATACTCGCTGTTCAGCCCGGGATTTGCTTGAGCCGCCATGACGATGCGCCGCTGCGAGCTGGCGTGCTTGAGCTGTTCCACGGTACTGAAAGCATCCGCAGAACGGATCAAGCGCGTCCCCAGTCGTCGCATCAGCAAATCATTGAATTGTTGATAATCAAAAAGCTTTGAATCATCGCCCAATTGATGGAAGTCGAAGATGATGAACTCGTCCGGATTTTGAGTGAGGAACGTCGTCACCGCCTCGATCAACTCATCAAGAATGCGGTGGGACTGATAGCCGTTGTGGTGAAAGTAGTAGACCGGTGCTTGCGGGCCGGCGGTGCAGCCGAGGCGAATATCGAACGCCCGTGCGCCGTTGGCCAGTTGCCAGGCAAATGTGTCGGTCTGGCAGGTTGTCCAATTGCCGAGTACCACTTCGTAGTTTGGCGCCCGTTCGTCCATCCCGGCATTATGCGTGCCGGGCCAAATAATATCGGTCAGCTTCAATCGACCTACATCCAGTACGTTGCTCATCCATTGTTTTTTGTCGAGTGGGGTTGCCGTGTTGCGGGTCATGAGAGTTCCTTGTTGTGGAGTCGCCCCATCCGTGGGAAGACTTTCATGACCCAGCGTAGGAGTGCTTGGCCGCATTGCCAGTCACTGAAACAACTGCACAAAAATAGCCATTTAATGGCACTGCAACTAAGGCGTCCGGTTGCCAGCTTTTGTCAGGTTGACGGTTCGGCAATAAGAAACCAGTTGTGATTCGTCAAAGAAGTCGACATTGATAATGTTGCACTTTATCGCCCAGTCGCTGTTCTTTGGGTCAAACCAGGAATCAAGTTTTTCATGAATGTCCACCGGGCCGCCCAGCACGCTGTAACTGGTGGCGGAAAGCGACCAGGGCGCCCAGGTTCCCGGTGGAAACTTCAGCACATCAACAATATGTTTCTGCAGTTCTGCGACATTGGTAATTGCGTTGCCAGTCCACTTGTGCTGTATCTGTTCGAGAAACACATCTTTATCAAGTGCCCTGTGCCAGGGTGCCGCGACTAACACGCGTTGTGCCGGACTGATGTTTTTAAGTTGAGCCAGGCTCTTGGAGCGGTTTTGGGTAGGGATGATGCGATCGCCGAGAAACCGTATCACCATGTCGTTGAAGTAAGCGAAATCAAAGTCATCACCATCCAATGCATGGAAATCCAGGATGATGAATTCGTTGGGATTCTCTATAAGGAAACGCCTCACGTCTGTGACAAGATTGCCCAGGATACGATTATTGCGGTGACCATTGTGATGAATGCGGAATTTCCCCAGCCCGGGCGCCTTGGTTCAACTGGGCATAAAACGATTCGTGCTGACAGGCGAGCCAGTGCGCTGGACGCGGAAACCACGACGCTTTCCAGTCGCTGCCCGCATTATGGCTGCCCGGCAAGGTTAATTGACTGAGCGACAAAGTATCAATAGCCGGCGTCGCGGACATCCAGTTTCTAAGTGCGTAGTTATTCTGAGCGATAGTATCCATTCAATGCATCCGTGCATAAGTTTGTTAGTTGGTTGGTTGTGCCGAACATCACTAATAAAGTTGATGTTCGGTCGCGTATTTATAGAGGGGGTGTCGGGCGCGGTCAATAAGGCGGGTTATGCAAAATGTTTGTTACTGGCAAAAACACTAAGATGGATTGCGGTTCTTGGCTTCAATCCATTGAGACATGTATTGCGTACTTTTATGGTGATGATGGCGCAACATGCTGCCAGTGAAGTTGTCGCGTCTAAGTTGCGCGAGATGTTGTTGGCAGTACAGCAACTTTTCGATGAGTGCAGGGCCATGTTCCGACTGTCGATAACGATCGGCCAACAGCGTTTGCCCCTGGGATTGGGCGTCTGTCCAAAGCGCTTCGTCCTGGTACAGTTGAACCGCGCAATCGGCGAACGCCTGCGCTGTGCGGGTCACCGCGCCGGGCCAGCGGTGTTCGCCGTGCATGGCCTCGGCTCCGATTGGTGTAGTGATCGTCGGCGTTCCACATAACATGGCGTCGACAATCTTGCCTTTGATGCCGGCACCGAAGCGCAGGGGCGCCAGGCAAATCCGCGCCGCCGACATGACTTGCAAGGCATCTGGCGCCCAGTTCATCACATGAAATCCCTGGGCGGCGTTGTGCAGCGCGGTCGCTTTGGGCGGGGTGTAGGCACCGTAAATGTGTAGTTGAGCCGTGGGCAGTTGCGCGCGGATCAGCGGCCAGATGGTGGTTTTCATCCAGAGCACTGCATCCCAGTTCGGCGCGTGTCGAAAGTTACCAATACTCAAAAAGTGCGCACGGTCTACAAAGGGCACCGGAGGTGCACTGGGCAGATCGACCATCAACGGGCACCAGTGCAACACCTTGCGTGGCAGCTTGAACTGCTCGACCAGCAACTCGATTTCCACTTCGGAGATCATCAGGTTCAAGTCGCAACGATACAGCGCCGCGATCTCGCGTTTGGCCAGGTCGGTATCCGCCATCAGTTCGAACTCTTCACGCAGTGCCGGGGCAAATAATTCGCTGAAGTCATTGGCGTCATCACGCTCTTTCAAACGCTCTTTAAGCCGCTGGTGCCGGGCGTGTCGCAGGCTTTGCAAGTCCGAAGTCTCAAGTACTCGCAACGCGTTGGGGCAGTGCTTTTCAACACGCCAGCCAAATTGTTCTTCAATCATGAACTGGTCGAACAACACGATATCTGGTGCCAGTTCACTGATGAACGCGTCGAAACTGCTGTTGTTCAACTCGATGTCCACTTCGCGAATACCCAACGCAGTCAGGTCCGCGCGGTGTTCACCGGTACCGGCGGGGCTGCTGAAGGTAATGTCCCAGCCTTGCTGCAAGAATGTATCGAGGATTTGCATCACATGACCACTGGCCGCAGAAGAACGCGGCTCGGGCCAGACGTAACCAATGACCAGGACTTTGGTTGCGCGGGGCTGACTCATTAACGGGTATTCCTTGGTGCGGGTAAAGGGAAGGGGGGGCGAGACAATCAAGCCTGGCAGGCGAGTATGGATTTGACCTTGTCGCGCAACTGATCGATCGAGAACGGTTTTCCGATCATATGCATGCCATCAGGCACGTCGATGTTTTCGGCATAACCGCTGGCGAACAGGATTGGCAACTGCGGGCGCAGCTTACGCGCCTCATTGGCCAATTCCCGGCCGTCCATCACCGGCAAGCCGACATCGGTCATCATCAAATCAATGTATTGGTCTTCGTCGTTGAGAAATTCCAGGGCCTGTTCGCTGCCATCCGCCTCGAGCACGTTGAATTCCAGCTCCTCCAGCACGTCAACGATCAGCATGCGCACGATCGCATCGTCTTCGACGACTAAAATGATGGATGCCTTGGCGGACATAATGTGTGCTCTCAAAAGATGAGTTCAGGGGGCGCGGGTGGAAAGAAATCGTCGGGCTCTTGCATGAGTAAGTGGTGGATCCCGACAAGTTCCCTACGCTGTGCAAAAAGAATAGCTGCGCGGCGGCCGGCAAGGATAACCGGTCCCTTTTAGGCTCGCGCAGCTAAATGCGGGGATTGCGCTTGATTCATGGCATATAGTTGGATCAATACGCCTTTTTTGGGGCAAACTCCCTGATTTCGAACAGTTCGACAAGGCCTCCCCATGACCACTGCGTCTTCGGTTGATGAGCAACGATTCCGCAAACTCCTGAGCCGCAACGTCAGCCTGCCATTGGGTGTCGGTGTCATCAGTGCGGTGTTTTTTGTCTCACTGATCACTTATTTGTTGTCAGTGATCCAATGGGTCGATCACACCGACCGGGTGATCAATAACGCCAATGAAGCGGTAAAGCTGACAGTCGATCTGGAAACCGGCATGCGGGGTTACTTGCTCACCGGCGACGAGCATTTCCTCGACCCCTACGAGACAGCCAAGCCGAAAATCACGGTTGCGCTCAACACCTTGCTCGAACTCACGGCCGATAACCCGGTGCAGACCGATCGCTTGCGCCGGCTTCAAGCGTTGCAAACTGAATGGGCGAGCTATGCCCAGTCGATAATTGATTTGCAGCGTTCCAGTGGCGATTACCGCAGCGTGGTCAAGGCCGGTCGTGGCAAGCGACTGACCGACGAGATTCGCAAACAGTTCGAAGACGTGATCGACTCGGAGCAGCAATTGCGCACCGCGCGCAACGAAGAGGTGAGTAGAGCCACGATCTGGAGCATCTCCCTGTATCTGATATTCATCGCGACGATCAGCGGTTTGCTGGCTTACATCGGTCGTCGGGATTTGCTTGGCCTGTCGCAAAGTTACGCCGCGAATCTGGCCGCACAACACGCCAGCGCCCAGCGCCTGGAACAGCAAGCCTGGCTGCGCAATGGCCAGACAGAACTTGCCGAGCAAGTACTGGGGCAGTTGAGCCTCAATCTGTTGGGTCGCAATATTCTGCAGTTCTGCGCGCAGTACCTGGGCACCGCCGTGGCCGCCATTTATGTGCGTGAAGATCATGGCGCGCTCAAGCGCATAGCCTCCTACGGTTTCTCTCGCGAGCAAGAAGAGCGCGATCAGCAGATTTACAGCGATGAAGGGATTGTCGGCCAGGTCGCCAACCAGGCTCGCCTGATTCGTCTGGATGACGTGCCGAGCAACTATTTCAAGGTCAGCTCCGGTCTGGGCGAAGGCTTGCCACACAGCGTGCTCGTGGTGCCGACCAGTGACGACGACCGGGTCAACGGTGTCATTGAACTGGGCTTCCTGCGACCGCTGATTGATCGTGACATCGAGTTGCTGGAGTTGATCGCCGGCAACATTGGCACCTCCATCGAGGCGGCTCGCTATCGCCAACGATTGCAGGAAGTGCTGGCCGAAGCCCAACAACTGAATGAAGAGCTGCAAGTCCAGCAAGAAGAGCTGAAATCCGCCAACGAAGAACTCGAAGAACAGTCACGGATTCTCAAGGAGTCCCAGGCCCACCTGGAAACCCAGCAGGTTGAACTGGAGCAGACCAACGAGCAACTGGCCGAGCAAGCGCAAATCCTCGCCGATCAGCGCGACGCCATGGACCAGAAAAACACCGAGCTGAACCAGGTGCAAGTCCAGCTTGAAGACCGCGCCGAAGAGCTGCAACGCTCCAGCAAGTACAAGTCCGAGTTTCTCGCCAACATGTCCCACGAACTGCGCACGCCGTTGAACAGCTCGTTGATCCTGGCCAAATTGCTCGCCGAAAATCCCCAGGAAAACCTGACTGTCGAGCAGGTGAAGTTTGCCGAGTCGATCTATTCCGCCGGTAATGACTTGCTCAATCTGATCAACGACATCCTCGACATTTCCAAAGTCGAGGCTGGCAAGCTGGAAATACGTCCCGAGAACACCAGTGTCGAGCGCCTCGTCGACGGCTTGCGCGGGATGTTCGAGCCGGTGGCGATGGACAAGGCGCTCGCGTTTCATGTCGAGTTGCAGCCCGGTTCGCCAAAGATGCTTTTCACCGACCGCCAGCGCCTGGAGCAAGTGATCAAGAACCTGCTGTCGAACGCTGTGAAATTTACGGAGAAAGGCTCGGTCAGCCTGACCGTCGCGCCGCAGCCCAATAACGGCGTTGCCTTCGTCATTCGCGATTCAGGTATCGGTATCGCTGATGAACAGCAGGAAAGCATTTTCGAGGCGTTCCGCCAGGCTGACGGCACCACCAATCGGCGTTACGGCGGCACAGGCCTGGGCTTGTCGATTTCAAGGGATCTGGCCGCGTTGCTCGGCGGCTCCATCAGCGTGGCCAGCGAACCGGGGCAGGGCAGCGTGTTCACGCTGGTCTTGCCTCAACAATACGTCGAGCCGACCGGGGAACCGGTTGAGCCCCTTAGGGCTTCAGCCGTTGCCATCGCCCACCGCGTGGCGCCAGCAGCACCGGTATTGGTGACTGCCGCGGTTGATATTCCTCGCTTCAACGATGACCGCACTCAGGCGCCTTTCACGACTCGATGCATTCTGGTGGTGGAAGATGAGCCGAACTTTGCGCACATCCTCTACGATCTCGCGCACGAACTGGGCTATCAATGCCTGGTCGCCCACGGTGCCGATGAGGGGTATGACCTGGCCAGGGAGTTCATTCCCGACGCCATTCTGCTGGACATGCGCCTGCCGGATCATTCCGGGCTGACCGTGTTGCAACGCTTGAAGGAACACGCCGAGACCCGCCACATTCCGGTTCACGTGATTTCGGTTGAAGACCGGGTCGAAGCCGCGATGCACATGGGCGCCATCGGTTACGCGGTCAAACCGACCAGCCGCGAAGAGCTCAAGGATGTATTCACCCGCCTCGAAGCCAAGCTGACCCAGAAGGTCAAGCGGGTGCTGCTGGTCGAAGACGACGATTTACAGCGCGACAGCATTGCCCTCCTGATTGGCGATGAAGACATCGAAATCACCGCCGTTGGCCTGGCTCAGGATGCGCTGGACCTGCTGCGCACGACGATTTTCGATTGCATGATCATCGACCTGAAGCTACCGGACATGCTCGGCAACGATTTGCTCAAGCGCATGTCCACCGAGGACATCTGCTCGTTCCCGCCGGTGATTGTCTACACGGGGCGCAACCTGACCCGCGATGAAGAGGCTGAACTGCGCAAGTATTCGCGCTCGATCATCATCAAGGGTGCGCGCTCGCCCGAACGCTTGCTGGATGAGGTCACACTCTTTCTGCACAAAGTCGAATCGAAGTTGTCCCATGAGCGGCAGAGGATGCTCAAGACCGCGCGCAGCCGCGACAAGGTCTTTGAGGGTCGCAAGGTGCTGCTGGTGGACGACGATGTTCGCAACATCTTTGCCCTCACCAGTGCGCTGGAGCAAAAGGGCGCCGTCGTGGTCATTGGCCGCAACGGTCATGAAGCCATTGAGAGACTGAATGAAGTCGAGGACATCGATCTGGTGTTGATGGACGTGATGATGCCGGAGATGGATGGCTTTGAAGCCACGATCGAGATCCGCAAGGACCCGCGCTGGCGCAAGTTGCCGATCATTGCGGTGACGGCCAAGGCCATGAAGGACGATCAGGAGCGCTGCTTGCAGGCGGGCGCTAACGATTATCTGGCCAAGCCCATCGACCTCGATCGGCTGTTCTCGCTGATTCGTGTGTGGTTACCGAAGATGGAACGCATTTAGTGGAACGCATTTATTCCGTGGAGCGAAACAGCGAAATCGAGTTGCGCTTGTTGATCGAGGCGATTTACCTCAAGTACAGCTACGATTTTCGCGATTACTCCGGTGCTTCGATCAAGCGTCGGGTGAATCATGCGCTGGCACAATTTGAGTGCACTACCATCTCGGCCCTGCAAGAAAAGGTGCTGCATGACCCGAACGCGTTCATGCAGTTGCTGCAGTTGCTGACGATCCCGGTCAGCGAAATGTTTCGTGACCCATCGCATTTCCTGGCGATCCGCAAGGAAGTGGTGCCACTGCTCAAGACCTATCCCTCGATCAAGATCTGGATCGCGGGTTGCAGCACCGGTGAAGAGGTCTATTCGATGGCGATTCTGCTGCGCGAAGAAGGCCTGCTGGAGCGCACCATCATCTATGCCACCGACATCAACCCGCGCTCGCTGGAGAAGGCCAAGCAGGGGATTTTCTCCATGGAAAATGTCCGGGCCTACACTGCTAATTATCAGCAGGCAGGTGGCCAGCGTTCATTTGCCGATTACTACACGGCGGCCTATGGTTACGCCATTTTCGACAAGAGCCTGTGTGAGAACGTGACCTTTGCCGATCACAGCCTGGCGACGGACAGTGTCTTTTCAGAAACCCAATTAATTTCGTGTCGTAATGTATTGATTTATTTCAATAAAAAACTTCAGGATCGTGCGTTCGGGTTGTTCCATGATTCCCTGTGCCATCGTGGCTTCCTGGTGCTGGGCAGCAAGGAAACGCCTGATTTTTCGGCCTTTGGCAACCAGTTCGAGCCGTTGGTCAAACAAGAACGGATCTACCGCAAATCATGAAAAAGGCTGCAGAGTTTCCTTCCATCGAGGCCATCGTCATCGGCGCGTCGGCCGGCGGCGTGGAGGCGTTGCTCACGTTGCTCAGCCCGCTGCGTAAAGGTTTCGCGTTGCCGATCATCGTGGTGCTGCACTTGCCCGACGAACGCTGCAGCCTGTTGTCCGAGGTGTTTGCGCGCCGGGTTTCGATGCCCGTCGAAGAAGCCGCCGATAAAACCCGGGTCAAAGCCGGCACGCTGTATTTCGCCACACCCGGTTACCACTTGTCGGTGGAGCAAGACCGCAGTTTTTCGTTGAGCCTGGAAGATCGCGTGCACCATTCGCGCCCCGCCATTGATTACTTGTTCCAGTCTGCTGCTGACGCCTACGGCCCGAGCCTGGCCGCGGTGTTGCTGACGGGCGCCAATCGCGACGGAGCGGTTGGTCTGTCTCACGTTAAATATCACGGTGGGCTGACCGTCGTGCAGGACCCGAATGAGGCGCAGGTAGCGACCATGCCCCAGGCTGCGCTGGATATTCAGCAGCCCGACCACATTCTCTCTATTGGCGGCATCGGCCGTCTGCTTGTCGAGCTGGAACGAATAGCATGCTAAGTAACATCCAAGCCAAACTGCTGATCGTCGACGATCTGCCGGAGAACCTGTTGGCACTCGAAGCGCTGATCAAGCGTGAAGACCGGGTGGTCTATAAAGCCTTGTCTGCCGATGAAGCGTTGTCGCTGTTGTTGCAGCATGAATTCGCCATGGCCATTCTCGATGTTCAGATGCCGGGCATGAATGGTTTCGAGTTGGCCGAGTTGATGCGCGGCACGGAGAAAACCAAAAACATTCCGATTGTGTTTGTCAGCGCTGCAGGTCGAGAACTGAACTACGCGTTCAAAGGCTACGAAAGCGGTGCCGTGGACTTCTTGCACAAGCCGTTGGACATTCACGCGGTCAAGAGCAAGGTCAATGTGTTTGTCGACCTGTATCGCCAGAGCAAGGCGATGAAACAGCAGGTCGAAGCGCTGGAGCAAAGCCGCCGCGAGCAGGAAGAACTGCTCAAACAGTTACAGCACACGCAGTTGGAATTGGAGCAAGCGGTGCGCATGCGCGATGACTTCATGTCTATCGTCGCCCATGAAGTGCGTACGCCGCTCAATGGCCTGATTCTCGAAACTCAGCTGCGCAAGATGCACCTGGCTCGGGACAACGCGTCGGCGTTCACCCTGGACAAGATGCACGCCATGGTCGACCGCGACGAGCGCCAGATCAAAAGCCTGATCCGCCTGATCGAAGACATGCTCGATGTGTCACGTATCCGCACTGGCAAGCTGTCTATCCGCCCGACAAAATTCGACCTGGTGCAACTGGTGGGCAATGTGTTGAAAAACTTTGCGCCGCAGGTCGATTCCGCCGAGTGTTCCACGCACTTTACGGCCGGGCAGCCAGTGGTCGGCAATTGGGATGAATTTCGTATCGAGCAAGTCATTTCAAATTTACTGACCAACGCCTTGCGTTATGGTGGCAAAAGCCAGATTGACGTGCGGGTTTATGCACAAGACGGTCAGGCGCGGGTTGAGGTGCAGGATCGAGGGATCGGTATCAGTGAAGAAAACCAGAAGCGTATTTTTCAGCAGTTCGAGCGTGTTTCAGCCAAGACCGTGGTCGCGGGGCTGGGGCTTGGGCTGTTTATTTCCGAACAAATTGTCGCCGCACATGGCGGCTCCATCGCCGTCGAGAGCAAAATCAACGAAGGCGCCTTATTTCGCGTTTGTCTGCCGCTTTAGGAAATGAGCCAGATAAACGCAACCTCTGAGCGACCCCAGGGTCGTATCAGCAGCTATTGACCGAACAAAGGCTTCCCATGAGTGAAGATGCACAAGACGTCGTACTGATCGTCGAAGATGATCCGTCTATTTTGATGGTCCTTTCGGCGTATTTGTCGGGCGAGGGTTACCGGGTACTGCAAGCGGAAAACGGCGAGCAGGCCTTTGAAATTCTGGCCAGCAAACCGCACCTGGACATGATGATCACCGACTTTCGCCTGCCGGGCGGGATTACCGGCGTACAGGTCGCGGAACCTGCGGTCAAGTTGCGCCCGGAGCTCAAGGTGATCTTTATCAGCGGCTATGCACAGGAAGTCCGCGAGACGGACAGCCCGATCACCAAAAAAGCGCCGATTCTGGACAAGCCGTTTGATCTGGATGTATTGCAAGAGCTCATGCAACAAATGCTTTCCTGAGCACCTTGCCATCGGCGGTCACGGTAGGGATCAGATGCTGATCATCTCCCGAACCTTGGCCGTCAGCAGATCAAAGGTAAAAGGTTTGGTGATCATCTGCATGCCAGGGTCCAGAAACCCTCCACGCACGGCCGCGTGTTCGGCATAGCCGGTGATGAACAGCACCTTTAGATCAGGTCGGTACTGCCGACCGATTTCCGCCAGTTGCCGGCCATTCATGCCCGGCAGCCCGACGTCACTGATCAACAGATCAATGCGTTGCGCCGAGTCGAGAATTGGCACGGCACTGTCGGCGTCGCCGGCTTCTACATAGGCGTAGCCCAATTCACTCAACACGGCACTGACCAGTACCCGGACCGCCGGATCGTCTTCGACAATCAGCACGGTTTCACCGTCCAGGGCGTGAGGGGCATGCTGGATGTCGATCAGGTTTTCCTCAGCCAGATCCCCGCTGTAACGCGGTAGAAACAGGCTCACCGAGGTGCCGTGACCGACTTCGCTGTCGATCGTGACGTGACCGTGGGATTGTTTGCTGAATCCGTAAATCATCGACAACCCCAAACCGGTGCCCTGGCCAATCGGCTTGGTCGTAAAGAAAGGGTCAAAGGCCCGGCTGATGGTGCTTTCGGGCATGCCGCAACCGGTGTCGGTGACGCGCAACAACACGTAATCACCCGGTAGCAGATTGCCGTGAGCTGCAACGAACCGCGAGTCCAGTTGCTGATTTGAGGTGTTTACAATCAACGTGCCGCCTTCAGGCATGGCATCGCGGGCGTTGAGCACAAGGTTGAGCAGGGCACTTTCGAGTTGATTGGGATCGGCCTCGGCCACCCACAGGTCTTCGCTCAGTTGTATGTCCAGTTCAATACTTTCGTTGATGCTGCGTTGCAGCAATTCGCCCATGGACGCTACGAGGGTGTTCATTTCAACGGGCTTGGAGTCCAGTGATTGGCGCCGCGAGAACGCCAGCAATCGATGGGTCAAACCGGCGGCGCGGTTGGCGGATGTCACGCCAAGGTCGATCAACCCGTCCAGGTCCTCGGTGCGCCCCCTCGCAAGGCGCCGACGCAGCAATTCAAGACTGCCGATGATGCCAGTCAGCATGTTATTGAAGTCATGGGCGATGCCGCCGGTAAGCTGTCCGACCGCTTCCATTTTCTGTGATTGCCTGAGGGCTTCTTCGTTGTGGCGCAGCTGTGCGGTGCGTTCCTCGACCTGTTGCTCAAGGGTTTCCAGGGTTGTTTGCAGGCGCAGCTCGCTTTGGCTCAGGTCAATCAAGCGGTCCCTGGCTTCATACTGTCGTCGTCGCCCGCGCAAGGCGGTGGCGACCAGGCTGATCAGGGTCACGGGATGGAAGGGGCGCTCCAGAAACGTTACGTTGCCCAGCTGCGCGCCCAGCCGAGAGGCGGGGTTTTGCTCCGGGCCGCCGTGGTGGGTCAGCAGTACGATCGGCAGGTCCGACCAGGCGGGTTGATGGTCGATCAAGCCCAGAAGGGGGTCAAGATCAGAGCCCAGCAAGGCTTCGGATGCAATCAGCAACAGCCCGGCGCCTTGCTCAAGTTCGTCGCACAGTGTGATCAAGTTACGGGTGACGAGCCCTTCAAATCCGGCTTCATTGAGCATCATCAGGGCTATCTGGCTGTCGCGTCCCAGTGGCGCGAGGATGATCGCGCGCTCGGACATCGCCTCGATGGCCGTCACTTTTGATCTTCCCTGAGCAACGGGTTGCTGGCGCCCAGATAAGTAGGCACGCCACGCAACACGCCTTGAAACGCGTCCAGCGGTTCACCGATGGTCATGCCAAGGCTGCTGATGCGGTATTCGCGGATGGTCGACTCGTGGCTACCCGTACGTTTCTTGATGATCGAGATCGCCCGGCGAACCTTGCCCAGCGCTTCGAAGTAGCGCAGCAGAATCACCGTGTCCGCCAGGTAAGTGATGTCGACCGGCGCCTGCATGTCGCCGACCAGCCCGTGTTGGGCCACCGTCATGAACGTCGCCGCACCCTGGCGATTGAGGTACAGCAGCAACTCGTGCATGTGCAGCACCAGCGCATTTTCCCCGGGCATCGCAGCCTGATAGCCGTTGATGCTGTCGATGACCACGGTTTTGATATGGCCTTCGTCGACGCAGCAGCGAACCCGGTGGGAGAACTCTCCGGGAGACAACTCGGCTGCATCCACTTGTTCGATCAGTAAATTGCCGGTGTCTTGCAGGGCCTGCAAATCAATACCCATGTTTTTCATGCGCTCGAACAACAGCCCCATTTCTTCATCGAATATGAACAACGCGGCTTTTTCACCGCGCGCCACGGCGGCGGCGGCGAAGATCATCGAAATCAGCGATTTGCCGGTACCGGCCGGGCCAAGGATCAGCGTGCTGGAGCCGGTTTCTATTCCGCCACCGAGCAGGGCGTCCATTTCCTTGATGCCGCTGGTCAACTGTTGCCGGGTGTAACGCCCGCGGTGCTCGGCGGCCACGAGGCGCGGGAAGACATGCACGCCATCGCCCATGATGGTGAAGTCATGAAAACCGCCACGGTATTTTTGACCTCGATACTTCACCACGCGGATGCGACGGCGTTCGGCGCCGTAGTTGGGTGTCAGCTCTTCCAGGCGAATCACGCCGTGGGCGACGCTGTGTACGGTTTTATCGAGGGATTCGGTGGTCAAGTCATCCAGCAACAGCACCGTGGCGTCGTACCGCACAAAGTAGTGCTTGATCGCCAGAATCTGTCGGCGGTAACGCAACGAGCTTTGAGCCAGCAGGCGGATTTCAGACAGGCTGTCGAGCACCACGCGGGTCGGTTTGATCCGTTCAACCACTTCGAAAATCTGCTTGGTGGCTTCGCCCAGCTCAAGGTCCGAGGAGTACAACAGGCTTTGCTGCTGCTCGGCATTGAGGAGGCTTTCCGGTGGGGTCAGCTCGAAGATGTGGATGTTCTCATCCAGCTCCCAGCCGTGGGAACGCGCACCTTGGCGCAGTTCGCGCTCGGTTTCCGACAGCGTGATGTACAACGAGCGCTCGCCCGCCAGGGCGCCGGCCAACAGAAAATGCAAAGCGACGGTGGTTTTGCCGGTGCCGGGCTCACCCTCCAGCAAAAAAACATGCCCGCGGGACAAGCCACCGGCCAGGATGTCATCCAGGCCTTCGATGCCGGTGGCGGCTTTTGCACTGATGAACTCGTTAGATGTAGACAAAAAGAACCCTCTCATAAATAGGGGAAGTGAGGCGCCAGGCTGAAGTGCCTGAACGGGCTGCCTGATCACTTGACCGCTGGCCGTGATGACGGTTCAACGTAATTTCGTGAGGGTTAAAGCCCTTGCTGCAACGCGGGATCATCCGGGTTGAGTTGTTCCAGTTGTGCCAGCAGGATTTGCACGTTCTGCAACTGTCCGCTTTCCTTCCAGTAGTTGATCAGCAGCACTCGCGCCTTGCGATCGGACGGGTGACGCTGGACGATTTCCTGTAACTGTTTTTGCGCAGCCTCCAGCTCTTGCTCAAGGTGCAAAGTGGTCGCCAGGTCGTAGCGATATTCCTTGTTGTCAGGCTCCAGCTCTACGGCTTTGGAGAGGCCGAGGAGGGCGAACTCACTCTGTCCGTGGTGCAGCAACCACAGCCCCAGGGCGTGTTGCAGATACGCTGAGTCGGGTTGCGCCTTTAACTGTTTCGCCAACAACTGGCGCGCGGCATCGCTTTGGCCTTGCCGGTCGAGCACGTCGATTTGCATCACCAGCGCCGGCAAATTGCCGGGTTCCAGCTGCAACGTGCGGTCCAGCGCCTCTTGTGCCTCTTTCAATTCGGCGTTGTGCAGGTGCAAGCGCGCCAATTGGTATTGGTTCTGCGCGCTGGGTGGCTGACTTTGAAGGGCCCATTCCCAGGCGTCGATGGCTTGCTCCAGCGGTCCGAAATACAACCCCAGCTCATCCGGCGAGAGCCCCAGCAGGGCGTTGACGGCTGCAAAACGCACG
Source organism: Pseudomonas sp. P1_F1_2 (assembly GCF_056405815.1). Classification (NCBI taxonomy): domain Bacteria; kingdom Pseudomonadati; phylum Pseudomonadota; class Gammaproteobacteria; order Pseudomonadales; family Pseudomonadaceae; genus Pseudomonas; species Pseudomonas sp. P1_F1_2. The sequence continues at coordinate 28,779 of NZ_JBFUBK010000036.1, forward strand.
CTTGGCTCGCTGTCGTCGAGCAACGGGCCAATCAGCAGGCTGCGTTGCCCCGCGGACACCAGGCCGCTAATGCTTTTGATCGCGGCGATCCGCACGTCTTCATTGGCATTTTGCAGGTCCGCATCCGCCAGTTTCAGGGCTTGCGGGCTTGGGTAATTGGGCAATTCGGCATGCAGCCAGATACGCCGCTTGGCGGACAGGTCAGGGCGTGCCAGTTGTTGGTATAGCACCCGTGCGGCTCCCGGTTGACCGGTACGTGCCTGAGTCAGTGCTTCGCTGTAACCACGCTTGATCGCCTCCGGGACCTCAGGTGTGGTGCTGCGCAGGAGTAACCAGGCAATAAAGACGGTAAACAGCACACAGAGGCTGATAAGCAAATAGCGGCGGGGCTGGGGCATGCAGGAATCCAGGAGCTGGCAAGCTTTTGCAAAGCTGTCAGCTTCGGTCAGGTCGGGCTGTGAGTCAAACGCTGACTTGGCCCGGTGTCGACGATTTAGCCTACAGGGTACGTCGACATTGAAACCTGTCGAGGCTCTGAAGCAGTGACTACGCTTGCTAGAGATGACTCGACGAGTATTCCCATGCAACCGCTGCTCCAATACTTCAAGGCAATGCTCAATCCCGGGCAAGCGGTGCTGCTGTTTGCCTTGAGAACCATCGCGGCCGGGTTGTTGACCCTGTATCTGGCGTTCCTGTTCGACCTCRACCAACCCAAGTGGTCGATCATGGCGGTGGTCATCGTCAGCCAACCTCTGGGTGGCATGGCACTGGCCCGCAGTTTCGGCCAGGTCATCGGCACCACAATGGGCGCTGCGGTGGCCGTCCTGATCATGGCGATCTTTCCCCAGGCGCCGCTGCCTTTCATCATTACCCTGGCCCTGTGGCTGGCGCTGTGCACCGCCGGTGGCACCTTGTTGCGCTACACCAGCTCCCAGGCATTTGTACTCAGTGGTTACACGGCTGTGGTGGTGGCGCTGTTGGCCATACCGGATCAAGACGGCACCTTTCTGCTGGCGATTACCCGTGTTACCGAGACGCTGCTGGCGGTGGCGTGCGTCTGCGTCGTCAGCCTGTTGACCGCGCGACCGGAGGCCGTAGCCCGGAGTTATTTCACCAAGATCGATCAAGTGATCAAATTACTGGCGACACACGCCGCAGCGGCGATTCGAACCGAAGAATCCGAAGCTGATTTCCACCGCCGGCAAATGCAGTTATTAGGCGAAATCAGCGCCCTGGAGGGATTGCGCCGGCACCTTTATTTCGACGCCCCCCGACTGCGTAGCGCCGATGGCCTGGTGCAACTGCTGGGAAACCAATTAGTGTTGCTTACCTCCCGGCTGACGGCCCTGCGTCACCAGCGTCAACTGCTGGCTGAGCGCTGGAAAGGTGATTTGCCCGAAGAAATACAGCGTTTGCGCGCCGAAGAATTAGCATTTCTTGATGAGCTGGCCCTCAAGGGACGCTCGCTTTCACCCGATGATCGCCATCATTTTTCGGCATTGCAGCAGCGATTTGATGATCAGGCCTACAAGGCTGAACAACTGACTGAAGCCATGCCGGCGACGCTGCGCTCATTGGCGTGGGCGCTGCGCTGGGAGCAGGCGCGGATGCTGCAGCAACTGGAGCAGATTCTGGAGTTGAGCGACGCCATTCAGGAGGAACGCCAGGCCAGTTGCGTGTTTCGCGGGCAGGAAAACCCATTGCATCTGGATTACACCCTGGCAGCGATGAACGCGACCCGGGCATTTACCGCGTTGCTGGTCGCCGGGCTGATCTGGATCGAGACCGGTTGGGACGGTACGCGGGGCGCGATGATCCTGGTGGGGATCCTTTGCTCCCTGATGGCAACGTTCCCCAGGCCGCTCCTGGCGGCGCAAAGCTATGCAAGGGGGCTGGGCCTGGCGTTGGTGGTGTCGGCGCTCTATCAATTCATGCTGATACCCATGATCAGTGATTTCCAGCTATTGGCATTGCTGTTGGTACCGTTGTTGTATGCCGTCGCAGTGGGGCTTTCCACGCCTGCCACCACCGGGACAGGCATCGGTCTTGGGCTGACGACATTTCTGTTGTTTGGACCGCAAAACGTCGGGATAGGCCAGAACAGTGCGATCCAGTGGTTCGAGTTTGCCGGCGCATACATCAGCGCAACCGTCCTGGCCTTGAGCGTCTTCGCGTTGATTTTTCCGTTCAGGCCTGACTTACGGATTCGTCGGCTGTTCAAGGAGAATTGCGAGCAGGTCCACGCCTTGATGAAAACATCGGCCGCCGACGAACATCAATTTGCCTTCGAAAGCCGTATGGTCGATCGATTGACCATGATGTTGGGATTATTGCCGGCCACCAGCGACAAGTCTTCCGGGGAACTGTTTCAGGTCAGTCTCGGGTGCATGGCTTTGGGCGTTGCACTGAACCAACTCCGGCAGCAGGGGCAGGGCAACACGTTGTTGAGTTCGGAGCAACAGCAACGGTTGCTGACTGCGGTGCGCGATTGCGGAAGGTGGGTTGCCGGGCGGCCGGGGATAGACCTCAACCGGCTACTGGGGGATTTGCACACCTTGGGCGACGAGATGGACGATCTGCATCTGGTGGTTCACGAACAGCTGTGGTCGGTGTTCCGAATGCGCGTGGCACTGCTGATCGTCGAGTCGTTCATCCAGCGATATCGCGAGTACTTCCAACCTGTGGACACAGTAGGAGCGCCAGCCCTTGCCCATTGATTTTGAACTGGGTGGCGTGTATTTGCCGCCTATCGCTCAGGCACTGCTGTTGGCGCTGCCGATATTTCTGGCGCTGGATTGGGGCTTGCGTCGCCTCGGCGTGCTGCGTTTCGTCTGGCATGAAGCGTTGTTCGAGGGCGCGCTGTATGTCTGCGTATGCGCAACGTTGATTTTGCTGATGGGAGCCTGATGCCTTGAAGAAAAACCTTGCCCGATTCGCAACACTGGCTGTTGTACTGTTGGCCTTTCTACTTGGCTGGTTTGCCTGGCAGCATTACACCCGATCCCCCTGGACCCGGGATGCACGGGTTCGTGCTGATGTGGTGACCTTGTCTGCCGACGTGTCAGGGCGCATCGTCAAGTTGGCCGTTCAAGACAACCAGCATGTTGAAAAAGGCCAGTTGCTGCTGGAAATCGACCCGGCTCGCTACACCCTCGCGGTGGAGCATGCCAAACGGTCTGTGGAAGTAGCGAAGGCTTCGCTGGGGCAATCACAGGCGACGATTTCCGCCAGCGAGTCGCTGCTCAGGCAGCGGCAGAGTGAGGAGCGTCGGCGCCGTACGCTAAAGGACCGCTCGGCGATCTCAGGGGAGGAGTGGGAAAAAGCCAACACCGACGTATCCGTGGCCGAGGCCGATCTACTGCGTAACCAGGCCAATCTGATTTTGGCCCAGGCCAACGTGCAGCTGGCGATCGCGGCGTCGACTCAGTCTGAACTGGACTTGCAACGCACCCGGGTCGAATCGCCCGTCACGGGCTATGTCACCAACCTGCTGACCCGTCAGGGCGACTATGCGTCTGCTGGCGGCCCACTGTTGGCGCTGGTAGACAGCAATTCGTTTTATGTCAGCGGCTATTTTGAAGAGACCAAATTGCCACGGATCCGGCTGGGCGACCGGGTCAACATCGAGTTGATGAGCGGCGAAGCCTTTGGTGGCACGGTGCAAAGCATTGCTTTCGCCATCGCCGACCGGGAAAACCTGCCCGGCGGGCGCTTGCTGGCCAACATTAACCCCAGTTACACCTGGGTCAAACTGGCGCAACGGGTGCCAGTGCGAATTGAGATTGACGCCGACTATCCCGGTAAAAACCTCCTGCGCGCGGGGACGACGGCCACGGTGAGCGTTCTGGAAAACCGCGAAGCCCGGGATCATCGGTAATCCTTGAAGCAAAAAAAAGCCCTGCGACCGAATGAGGCGCAGGGCTAAAAAAATGGTTGATTGTGACCAACCAATGGAGCTCTTCAAAAAGCTTACTTGCTGGCGACCGTCTCGGGTTGCCAGCCACCGCCAAGGGCTTTGTAAATTGCGACAATGCCGCGATACAGATCGGTTTCGGCCAGGGCCTGGGAGTCTTCGGCCGCCAGTCGCTCGCGTTGGGCATCCAGCAGGACGAGGAAGTCGGTACCGCCTTCGCGGTAGCGAATTTCGGCCAGGTCGGCGGCGGCACGGCTCGATTCGCTTTGACGAATCAGTGAGATCAACCGCTGCTGAAGTTTGCCGTAATCGCTGAACGCATTTTCCGACTCTTCCAGCGCCAACAGCACTTGCTGCTCGTAAGTCGCCAGCGCGCCTTCGGCATCCGCATCGGCACCGCGCAAACGGGCCTTCACACTGCCCAGGTCAAACGCGGCCCAGGTGATGCTTGGGCCCAGCGCCCAGGCGTTGGCCGCCGAGGAACCGATTTGCGACCCGCGCCCGGCGGTAAAGCCGAGGAAACCGCTGAGGCTGACCCGGGGGAACAAATCAGCCTTGGCCACGCCGATGCGGGCGGTGGCAGACGCCAGTTTGCGCTCGGCGCTCAGGATGTCCGGGCGACGTTGCAGCAGTTCACCCGGATCACCAATCGGCAGCGCTTTGGCAATGGCCGGCAAATCTTTCGGGCTCAGGTCGACTGTCAGCTTTTCCGGACGCTCACCCAGCAGGGTGGCGATGCGGTTTTTCTGGCGAACCTGTTCGGCCTGCAGTTGCGGCACGCTGGCTTCGACGGACGCCAAACGTGCGTCGGCACGCTCCACGTCGAGCTGATCGCCGACGCCGGCATCACGCAGGCTGATGGTGATTTTGCGCGACTCTTGCTGGTTTTCCAGGTTGGCCAAGGCGATCTTTTCACGCAATTGCGCACCGCGCAGTCGACCGTAGGAATCCACCAGTTCGGCAATCATGGTGACTTGCAGTTGGTACAAATCGGCTTCGAAAGCCTGTTGTTCCGCGTTGGCGGATTCCAGGTTGCGCTGGATCCGGCCAAACAGGTCGATCTCCCACGCCATGTCCAGGCCAAGGTCGTAGCGCTCACTGTTAACCCGGTCAGTGGTTTGGCCCGGGATTTGCCCCTTGCCCAGGTCACTGCTGACTCGGCTGGTGATGGTCGGCATCGCGTTGTTGCTGACATCATCGCGAATCGCCCGGGCCGCTTTCCAGCGTGCGAACGCTACGCGCAAATCCCGGTTGCCTTGAAGTGATTGTGTGACCAACTGGTTCAGGGTCGGGTCCTCGAACTGCTGCCACCAAATGCCTTCGAAGTGCGAGCGGTCGAAGTTTTTCTGACCGGCAGCACCATCGGTGGCGGCGGTGATGTTGGCCGGCTCCGTGGCTGGGGTCTTATAGTCCGGGCCGACCGCACAAGCACTCAGGGCCAGTGCCAGCAGGCTCGGCAGGAAAGCTTTAAAACTCATTGATGCGACTCCAGTTTCAGGGCCTTGGCCGCTTTGCGCGCTTCACCGCGTTCCACAAAGTTGCGAATCAATACGTAGAACACAGGCGTCAGCAACAGACCGAAGAAGGTCACCCCGAGCATCCCGGAGAACACCGCCACACCCATGGCGTGACGCATTTCGGCACCGGCACCGCTGGAGAACACCAGCGGCACAACACCCATGATGAACGCGAAGGAGGTCATCAGGATCGGACGCAGACGCAGACGGCAAGCTTCCAGCACCGCCGCGAGCGGGTTGAGGCCTTCCAGCTGTTTGTCCTTGGCAAACTCGACGATCAGAATCGCGTTCTTACAGGCCAGCCCCACCAGTACGATCAAGCCGATCTGGGTGAAGATGTTGTTGTCGCCGCCCGACGCGATCACACCGGTAATGGCCGACAGCAACGTCATTGGTACGATCAGGATCACCGCCAGTGGCAGGCTCCAGCTTTCGTACTGCGCCGCGAGTACCAGGAACGCCAGCAATACGCAGAGCGGGAACACGAACAGCGCAGTGTTGCCGGACAGAATCTGCTGGTAGGTCAGGTCGGTCCATTCGTAGGTCATGCCGTTTGGAAGTTCTTCCTTGAGCAGTTTCTCGATGGCTTTTTCCGCCTGGCCGGAGCTGTAGCCGGGGGCTGCCGCACCGTTGATTTCAGCGGTGATGAAGCCGTTGTAGTGCATCACGCGGTCTGGGCCGGAGGTGTCGCTGACCTTGATGAAGGTCGCCAGCGGGATCATCTCGCCTTTGTTGTTACGCACTTTCAGCTGGCCGATCTGGTCGGATTCGAGGCGGAACTGTTGCTCAGCCTGAACGTTGACCTGATAGGTACGACCGAAACGGTTGAAGTCGTTGGCATACAGCGAACCCAGGTAGATCTGCAGGGTGTCGAAGATGTCGCTGACGGCGACGCCGTGGGTCTTGGCTTTTTCGCGGTCGATGGCAGCATCGACCTGGGGCACGTTCACGGTGTAGCTGGTGAACAGGCCGGCCAGTTCCGGCACGTTGTGGCTTTTGTTGATGATGTTCATGGTTTCTTTGTACAGCTCTTCGTAGCCCAGGTTGCCCCGGTCTTCGATTTGCAGGCGGAAACCACCGATGGTGCCCAGTCCTTGTACTGGTGGCGGCGGGAAGATCGCCATGTAGGCTTCTTGAATCCCGGCGAACTGACCGTTCAAGGCTCCGGCGATTGCACCCGCGGACATGCTCGGGTCTTTGCGCTCGTCGAAAGGTTTCAGGGTCACGAACACGATGCCGGCGTTAGGACTGTTGGTGAAACCGTTGATCGACAGGCCCGGGAAGGCCACCGCACTTTCCACGCCCGGCTGTTTCAGGGCCAGGTCGGACATGCGCTTGATCACGTCTTCGGTACGGTCCAGGCTCGAGGCATCCGGTAGTTGAGCGAAGGCCACCAGGTATTGCTTGTCCTGGCCGGGTACGAAACCGGTCGGGGTGTTGGCGAAACCGAAGAAGGTCAACACCATCAGGCCCGCGTACAACAGCAGGGCGATGCCGCTGCTGCGGATAACCCGGCCCACCGTGCCGACATAACCATGGCTGGCCTTGTCAAAGAAGCGGTTGAACGGACGGAACAACCAGCCACCGAAGATCTTGTCCAGCACCTTGGAGAAACGATCTTTCGGCGCGTCATGACTTTTCAGCAAGACGGCAGCCAGTGCTGGCGACAGGGTCAGCGAGTTGAACGCCGAGATCACGGTCGAGATCGCAATGGTCAAGGCGAATTGCTTGTAGAACTGGCCAGTGAGGCCCGAAATGAACGCGGCCGGGATAAACACTGCACACAGCACCAGCGCCGTGGCAATGATCGGACCGGTCACTTCACGCATGGCACGCTTGGTTGCTTCGACCGGCGTCAGTCCCAGTTCGATATTTCGCTCGACGTTCTCCACCACCACGATCGCATCGTCCACCACGATACCGATGGCCAGTACCAGGCCGAACAGCGACAGGGCGTTCAACGAGAAGCCGAACAGGTGCATGACGGCAAACGTACCAATCAGCGAAACCGGCACCGCTACCAACGGGATGATCGAGGCGCGCCAGGTTTGCAGGAACAGGATCACCACCAGTACCACGAGGATCAGCGCTTCGAAGAGGGTATGAACCACCGCTTCGATGGAACCGCGCACGAAGATCGTCGGGTCATAGACGATGCTGAAATCCATGCCTTCAGGGAAGTTCTTCTTCAGCTCGGCCATTTTTGCCCGAACTTCATTGGAAATTTCGATGGCGTTGGAGCCTGGACGCTGGAAGATCGGGATCGCCACGGCCGGTTGGTTGTTCAGCAAGGAACGCAGGGCGTATTGACTGGAACCCAGTTCGACGCGAGCAATGTCTTTGAGGCGAGTGATTTCACCGTTATCGCCGGAGCGAATGATGATGTTCTCGAACTCTTCCTCAGAAACCAGGCGACCTTGAGTGTTGACCGACAGCTGGAAGGCGGTGGCATTCGGCGCAGGCGGCGCGCCCAGTGCACCGGCAGCCACTTGACGGTTCTGTTCGCGAATCGCGCTCACCACGTCGGTTGCTGTCAGGTTGCGCGAGGCGGTCTTGTTCGGATCGAGCCAGACCCGCAGCGAGTAATCGCCCATACCGAACAACTGCACGTCACCGACACCGCCCAGGCGCGCCAGCTCATCCTTGATGTTGAGCAGGGCGTAGTTGGACAGGTAGAGCATGTCGTAGCGTTTGTCCGGTGAGGTCAAGTGCACAACCATCGTCAGGTCGGGCGAAGCCTTGTCCACGGTGATACCGATGCGCGTCACTTCTTCTGGAAGTTTGGGCTCGGTGCGGGTTACGCGGTTCTGCACCTGCACTTGCGCGTTGTCCAGGTCAGTGCCCAGCGCGAAGGTGATGGTGAGGGTGATTTTGCCGTCGGCGGTGGACTGCGAGGACATGTACAGCATGTTCTCGACGCCGGTAATGGCTTGCTCCAGCGGAGCGGCCACGGTTTCACCAATGACTTTAGGGTTGGCGCCCGGGAAGTTGGCACGGACCACAACGGTGGGCGGCACGACTTCCGGGTATTCGCTGATCGGCAACTGGAACAGCGAGATGGCGCCGGCGATCAGGATCAGCAGCGACAGCACCGCTGCGAAGATCGGCCGTGAAATGAAGAATTGAGAAAAATTCATCGGAGTTTTTGTCCCTTAACCGCGTGGGGTCGCAGCAGCCAGTTTCACAACCGAACCCGGCGCGACCTTGGCAGGTGCGACTTGGGGCAGGTTGCTGGCTTCCAGCGCTTGTCGTTGTTGAGCCAGGGCGGCGATGGTTTGTTCGCTGGCCATCGGGATCACTTCAGGGGTGACCGGCGAGCCAGGGCGAACCCGTTGCAGGCCCTTGACGATGACCGTGTCGTCCTTGTTCAGACCGCTACGCACGATGCGCAAACCTTCGATCTTCGGACCCAGTTCGACGGCGCGATAGGCCGTTTTGTTGTCGGCATCCATCACCAGCACAAACTTTTTACCCAAGTCGGTACCCACTGCTTCGTCATTGATCAGCACGGCGGAATACGTGCCGCTGCCCACCAGTTTCAGGCGCGCATAAAGGCCCGGGGTGTAGCTGCCGTCGGTGTTGTCGAATACAGCGCGACCGCGGATGGTGCCGGTTTTCGGATTGACCTGGTTGTCGATGAAGTTCATCACACCCTGATGCGGGTTGCCGTCTTCGTTGGACAGACCCATGTAAACCGGGGTGGTGGCGCCGCGTTTACCTTGGCGGGCAAGCTGGGTGTACTTGAGGAATACGCGCTCGTCTGCGTCGAAGTAGGCGTAGACCTTATCGGTGGACACGACGCTGGTCAGCGGTGTGGTATCGGCGGTCACCAGGTTGCCGGCGGTGATTTCGGCACGGCTGACACGACCACTGATCGGGGCGGTGACACGGGTGAAACTCAGGTTCAGTTTGGCCAGGTCCAGTTGCGCCTGAAGGGCACCGACGGCGGCGCGGGCTTCTTGAGCGGCACTGGTACGCGAATCGGCCAGTTCGGCAGAGATCGCGTTGCTGGTGCGCAGGCGTTCACCGCGCTGGGCTTCGTTTTCACTGCGAGTCGCATTGGCGCGGGATTGGGCGACCAGGGCTTCGAGGCGGCGGACCTCAGCCTGGAACGGACGCGGGTCGATCTGGAACAGCAAGTCGCCTTTCTTGACCAGTGCGCCTTCAGTGAACGCCACTTCATCAATCTGCCCGGAGACTCGTGGGCGAATTTCTACCGTTTCCGGGGCTTCCAGGCGCCCGGTAAATTCGTCCCACTCGTTGATCGGTTGTTCCAGCACCTTGGCGACACTGACTTTGGCCGCGGGCATGGTGGCGGCAGACTCCGGAGCCTTGCCGCAAGCGCTCATCACCACCACGGCCAGCAGGGCCAACGGGAAGCGCAAATGTTTGAGTGACTGTTCCATGGATGCATCCGCCAATGTATTGAGATGGGCGGATGATGAGCGGCGAGGGTGTATCTCACGAATCGAATGAAGCGAAGGTAACTATCATTCGGAATGATATGAGGCTCGGGCGAGCTCTCTAGCTTGCACCTTGCGTTGGTGAGCTATCAACGGGCTTGATGGAAATTCTGTGTTACTGGAAAAGCATCAATCAGTCTTGAAACCGAGGTGAGGCTATCGCGGGCAAGCCTGGCTCCTACATATCGTGCAATGGCCCTGTAGGAGCAAGGCTTGCCTGCGATAGCGTCGGCGACATTCATACGTATGTCACGCCAGGCTGTCCGGATCCCCGAAAAACATTTTGACTGGGCTCTAGGACAATGTTTTTAGGTCGATAACGCTTTTGTTTGCCCCCACTTTTGCCCCCATTCGCACCGAGTGTGCGAGTGATTGCGAATGGCGATCTCCGACGGACTACAGTATGGCAGTGGCTGGTATTCAGTGCGCCTCCGTATACTGGATGAGCAACCCGTATCTGGCAAATCCTTGGTCGTTCGGAAGAGGATATGGGTAATGAGTCGATATCCTTAAGTGGAGTTGTCGGGTCTGTCTCTCTGCACCTATCCTGAAATTGACTCGCGAGATGCTCGTGCTCTGCGTGATGTTGCCAGGGCTCTGGTCGCTAGGGGCATCGATCCGCGTGTCCATCGACAGCTGGAGCGTAATGCTAGGCGCCTGGTCACGGAAAACGCCTAAGAAGCGGTTGTTCTGCATTGAAAGTGGAACGCAAAGTTGAAAATGGTATTTCTGGTCTTGGGTCTCGATAGTCCGGTTAGGCCCAGAACCTCCCGCTTCAATTGGCCGCCAAGTCGGCTGACAACGAGGGCGCTCAGGTTGAGATGTAGAGGGGGCGCCTTACCTTCTCTGTTCTTGGCCAATTAAGCCGTTGGGCCAGGTCGCTGATCAGTGATTAGGCAAATGCAACTGCACTTCCATGGCGTCATTAAGGAGTCGGACGATCTCGATCACGTCGTCGTTTGCCACACGATAGAACACGATATGGCGTAGACTTTTGACCGTCCCACGCGGGAGCGTCGGCAGAGAGCATGCACATGGCGCCTCGGCAATACGCAATGATAGTGGAATGATCTGGAAGGGTAGTAACCCAAGTTTCCAGGTCCTCCAGCTCAATGTTTAATGCGCCGGGCAGATGACCTGCTTCAAATTCATCTCCATGGCGCACATCCAAAAGAAAGACCGAGCCCTCTTTCATCCGTTCAGAAAGCTCATTCAGAGTGGTCGCGTCCGCAGACTTAATGTTGAAAACCTGATAAACCGCACGATGGGCGAGTACGTCACAGGTAATACACAGCGTTACCTCGGTAGCTTCGAGCGACCTACCGCCTGAGTGCAGCGACTGGAAACGGCCGCAGCGGTGGGGTAGAGGCGTCGAGCTTTCGACCTTTCGACCTGAGGGTCGGCTGCTTTGGCGTACCCCGGAATAAGGCGAATACTTCGGTAGCCCCCTAGCCGCGATGGCTTGGGGGCAGCTTGATCCTTCAGTTTCAGATTTATCCGGTCACCGATGCCACAAGCCATCCATCGAGCGGCGGATATGTTGGATAGCTACGGGGCTCGCGCTCATTGAGCAGTTTGAGCCGCAAGGCTTCAATCTCCGTCAGCAACTCTCCGCTGTCTATGTTTAACTTCTTGACCATCCGTTCGATGTATTGGCAGGTCGCCCAATGCCGAGGTGGCTGTACCTCAAGAAGCTTCCGCAATACATCGGTAAGATCAGATGCATATGACGGTACAACGGCGTCAGAGTCCGAGGAACTGTTTGGCAACTGAGACAGCCTTTGCAAGAGCTGCATGAACCTCATATCTGGTTCCATATGCTTCAGAAACTGCTCTATGAATGCTCTGGGCACCCACTCATCAACTTCTGTAAGATCGTCCAGGACCCAAGGGGCAGCCTTGGCCATTAGGCCGATCCACTGTGCGGTGAGCTGTTCATCTGCTGCGACCTCAAAGAGCGATTTCCATGCCTTCGGCAGAAAGTCGCCTGTGGTCTGCATATTCCGCGCAAGCATGATGTCGAAAAGGCGCGGAGCATGTTCAGCGCCGAGGGCTTTGATGGCCTCCGAGAGCTCAACGGTGTCCCCTGAGGAAAGCATTGTCTCCCAGCAAATCTCGAACAGGGGATGGCTGGCTTGTTGAGCGAAGTGTGCCACGACAGGGTGCCAGATCTTGTGCGGGCCACCATAAACTCCGATGTACTGAACCTCTGGATGCCACCCTGTGAACACGTGCACAGCAGCATTCAGCAGCGCCGTTGGGGTATTCAGGATTGCCGGCAGTGAACTCAGCGCAAGCAGACCTTCCTCTGGGAGGATGAGTGTCAGGATCTCAGGAGGGACTGACTTTCTCGTGATCGCGGTCGCACGGAGCCAGTCAAGGTCTTCGGCCGCGGTTTCTAGCTGCTGCAGCAGCGCGTGTTGTTCTGCAGGTGTCAGCAAGTTCCACCGGGGAACCAGGTCGGCGACAACACGCATACGAGCGCTGGTGCCCGGTAATTCCAACAGCCTTTCCACGCGGCCTAAGCGTGTCGAGGGTTCAGACGTTGTACCTTCAATCAGAATGTCTGTCACACCAAGCATGTAATCGCTGAGTCGGCGAGTTGTGACACTGTTGTGCAGCAAATCAATCCAGTGATCCGCAATTCGTAGGAGCGCCTCATTTGGTATATGTGCCAGCCCCTCGGACAGCACATTGTAAAGGCGAGCTTCGCGAAAAACGGCGCCGGTAGGTAGCGCTTTCATGACTTGGCTCATCAACTCGCTGAACAGTTCCCAAGGGGGGGTGTCTCCGGTTTCCTCGATACGGTCAAAAAGCACAAGGCGTTCGATGAACGCTAAAGCAGCAATTGGAGAGTTTGCCATGGCTACCAGACCACCTTGGAGCTTGAGGCGCCTTTCTGGCTCGCAATCACCCCAAACAGCCAAGACCGACTTGAGAGCCTCAGTCGCTACAGCTGGATGCTCTTCTCCGAATATACGATCTAGCAGATCATCGTCATCGGCACGGGGTACAGAAAGCCACGCAGCGGCAGCTGGCGCTCGGATCAACGCAACGTCATAGCTGAGGAGGCGCCCCGCAGAGCTATGAGTCATTTTTTTCGGATGATGGCTTAAGTGTGTCAGCGCAGCCGCGGCTTGCTCCGGCGAAATGACAGTGGCTTCGGCGTTGTCGAGAGCTCGAACGACGTCCTTAATTTCCTCCCAGGGCCTTTCTTTGGTGAATATGCCACTTTCTATAGTGGCCCCCATGGTCCCAGCAGGAATACGGGGCTGCCCGTTAAACCATTCCACATCGTCAATATTAAAATAGGTGACAGCTGAAACCCATTTAGAAATCTGACTTTGCTTTTCGGAAGGCAAATGCGTGAGTCGCTTCACCAAGAAGCCAAAACAGTCATCGCGTGTTCTTGGGAAGATCGAGCTCAGGCCATCGATTGCGATTTCAATCACCGCCGCGCGACCATCCGGGGAATCAAGTCGATCGTAGAGCCAGGAAAGATTCCTGGCGGCCGCATCAGAGCTTTCCGGGGACAGGCTCAGCAGCGTACGACCCACTGTTTCGAGAGCACTTTTTGCTGCGCGCGCAGTAGCACCGTCAATCAGCGACTCAGAGCTCGCTCGGTAGAATGGGTGAGTAAACGCATACAAGCCGCCTGCTCGAATTTCCAAAATTCGGCGTGACTCCAGAATTTCAACCAATATATCCGTGCCAGAAACGAGTTCCGGTAATGGATCGTACTGTGGTTCAGGACGTCTGCCCCGAGTCGTCGGGGCACCAAAGGAAATTGATTTGCCAATGACCTTACTCCTGCCAGGACGATCAGGGCCGCCAGCACCCATTGCGAATGCCAGCTCTGTAGGGGATACCGGCAGGTCGGGTGTGGTCGAGATGGCCAAGGCCGTGACAAGAGGGCCAAGCCCCTCTGACTTCAAGGCTCGGCCAAGCGTCTGAGCGTCTTCGCGCGCGAGCCGAATTATCTCTGGCAGCGTTGCACCCGCTGACAATTTATGGTGGTTTGTAGCTAGATAAAGCAGGCAGCCTGGTTCGAGATCGAGTGCCGAAGTGGAGAGGGCAGATTGCACACACTCACTCAGCCATTTCGGTACGGAGTAGGTTGTGCAGGCCTGCGTCCAGACACTTGATAAAAAAACGCAGTCCAGGTGGCCAAGTTCTATCCACTTCACGCCGCGTGTTTCCATCTCATCGACGGACTTCTTGCGCGCGATCTCCAGCAACCGGTCCTGCGCTTGGACGACGATAAGCCTACGGTTTGTGCGGATCGACCCAAGCAATTGCTCAAGTAGAGCCAGCTCTCGTAAGGCATCGTCAGTGGCGTGCGCGCCACCGAATGGATCATCCACAACGGCAAGGCGATTCTCGTCCACCGGGTCCATCAAGAACCGTTGAGCCGATTGAACGCTTTCGGCAATTTTGACGATGAACCCCATTTGTTCAAAGTCACCCGCAAGTTGTCGCGATGTCATGGTCTTACCGATGCGTGGCCGACCGGCGAGGAGCAGTACTTTTTGCGCGGTTAATTTGAGTTTTAGGTTTTCCTCATCTCCTCGGGCTATATAGCCAGCGGGAGCCAGGCGTTCGTCGGGTCTGGCCGCCCGTATTTGCATCCGGATCGCTGGCAGCACATCGGCGCCGGTGCCTTTCGCGTCGAAGATGATGGTCTCCAGGGCCGTCAACGTCCCGGCGATAAGGTCAGGAACGACTCCGTGAACAGACTGGAGAAGACTTTCACACATTTGCTGCACCGTGCTTTCGTCCAGCCGCTCGATTACGCGTACACGTCGCACGGCTTGACGCAGCGCTGGATCCTTCAGCAGAGAGAAGAGGGTGTCGATGGCCTTTCTGCGCTGTTGTTGCAGAGGGCTATCCCCATTGAGGGGCACCTCATAAGACGCAAAACCTTTTCGGATATTCGCCAGGTCTAGCGTCTTGATTCGAGTTGCTGGCCAAGGGGCAATCGGATCGCCAAGATCGGCTACATAAGTGGATGTGGCGTCATCACAGCGGCCAGAAGCGATCATCATGACGTTTTGGGTAGGGGTATTGACCAGACGTGCAATCAAAGGATCCTCGGCCTCGTGTGCCGGGAAATGGGCAAGCCAATCGGCGAGGGCATCAACAGTGACTTTAGCTTTCGCCCCTTTGACCTGAATTTCAAAGACTTTGCGACTCACGCTGTCGTCAAAAACCAATTGCGCATCTTCGCCACCGCGCGGTTCGATTTCCAATTGCGCGTGTGCGTTCTGTGCATGTTGCAGCGCCAAAAGCAGACATACACGATCCTGGAATTTGTATTTTTTGGGGCCAATGATTTCGATAGACATCCAGTTCCTCATGGATCTGCAGTGTGGTGGTGCAATCTAGCCGAATCATCCTGCCTCGACCATGGTCCTGAAGTTCGGTTGACAGCAAAAATCAGGATGGGTAAGGACTATTGCGGTCAACTGGCAGTCAGATCCGGACTCCCCCAGTTTTTATTTAGCGGTTCTATGAGGCTGGTCACCCCGGACCGCTGGTTGTTCTCCAGCAATCGCATCTCGCACGTGCCCTCTACGATTCGAGTGCGAATTTCCGTGGTGCAAAACTACCTGCAGTCACTGTTGATCGCCCTCAGAGGGCGCGCGCCATCGTTGCTAAAAGCATTTTGCAAAGAGCAACTAGAAAGCCGTCATTCGATTAATATGTGTCGCGAGTGAAGGAGGGTCCTGACGAAGGCTTTAGAAGGAGCGGGAATTTTGATTACGACACACATGGGCTCCTTGAGCGCCGCTCATAGGGGCTATGCCTACCAAGATTTGGTTACCGCATACTTACTGGTTCGAGCACTTGTTCACCAGCATGAAGCGGTCATCGTGGATCGTAAAACTGTCGAAGACGACCGCTTCGACGATCTTGAGGTGACGGCCAATGGAACCAGAATCCGGCGCCAGCTAAAATCCAGCCTGAACCCCGACGTCGCACTGAAGCTTCAAGATTTCACAGGCCATGCCTCCTCTCTTCGATTTGACCGCTTGGTTCAGACGTTCACCCATGCAGGCATGGACGCAGCTGACGAGTACAGGCTCTGCGCGACCTGGCAGGCCCCTGTTATAGCCGACGCCATGTCCGCTTTATTTGAAGTGTCAGATGCCGCTGGCACGTTCGCAGGGTTTACTACAAAGCGATATCGCATCGATTCAGCTCGAATATGGCCAGATGCCGAAGGCCCCAAACTCTCGGTACTCTGCCCCGCCAAGGAGGGCCCAGCACCGCTTACCCGAGATCAGGTTGTCGCTTTTTGCGAGCGCTTTGTCATTGAACTTGCTTTGCCCTCAGCAACGCTTGATCTTGATAGCCCCGGCCCGTTAGAGGATTTACTGCTCGACTTGTTGAAGAAGGATGTTGGAATAGGGCGATACCCCAACGCCGAAAGACGGCCTGAGGATGTTGCAGCGTTAGCTATTCACATCGCCACCAACGCGCGCATTCAAGGCGAGAGACTGACTCCTGGGGATGTAGCAAGTCGTTTGATGCTGCGCACAGATTTCGGGCGAGTACTTCAACAGTTCCCGATTGATAATTCTGTGCTACAGCCGCGACCGCACGTTCGCGACAATCTGGCTGAAACGGTGCTGCAGGGCGGCGTTCATTTGATCCTTGCTGGCCCAGGATCAGGTAAATCTTGGGAGTTGACGCAGCTTGCCGATTTTTTGCGAAATCGCGGTGTTGTTGTAGCGCAGCACTATTGTTTCCTTGCCCCTGGAGACGGTTTGGCAGAGAAGCGGATTAGCACCAACATCCTGTTTGCAAATCTTCTGGGGGACATCCAGGACTGGTTGAGTGAGCAAGAGAGCGTATCTGCTCGGCAAACCTTCGCGGCAGGAGCTGATGTCCTTGAAGAAAGCCTGCAGCAGGTCGTTGAAAGCGGTTCCCGAGTCGTCATTATTGTCGACGGTCTGGATCACATTGCGCGAGTACGCAGCACCTCTCAAAGCCTAAATGACAATGAAACGGATATCGTGGAGCGCTTATCTACACTTGCTTTACCCGAAGGTGTATCGCTTGTCATTGGCTCTCAACCTGGCGAACATCTTGATCCTCTCCGAGATCGTTTCAAGGACTCACTGCACCAGCACACCCTTCAAGCGTGGCAACGCGAAGAAATAATTTCTCTGTGTGACAAGCACGGCGTTTCACAAGCATTTGAAGACGTCGCCATTTGCGACCAAGGTGAACGAGACGAGTTACTCACCTTACTGGCGTCGAAGGCCCAAGGAAATCCACTCTACACCCGCTATTTGTCGGTTGGCCTCGTTGAGGGGTTAAAGAGCGGGCGCATTCAAGCACCTCATGAATGGCTATCGTCAGCGCCAGCCTTGGACGGTGACATTACCCGTTACTACCAACACCTGAACCTGACCGCCAGCCGCAACACCATCCCCGTGGCTAATATCCTAGGTGTTCTTGATTTCTCGGTAACGGAGGCAGAGCTGCAAGAAATTGTCGGGAGCTTGATGCAAGACTATGTTCCCGAAGCGCTGGCCATGCTTTCCCCCATCCTTTCCCGCGCCACAGGTCAAGGCGGTGTGCGGATATTTCATGAGAGCTTCAGACGCTTCATTCTTGACGAGTTACAAGCCGCAGGCAAAAGCGTTCGCAATATCCTGAATCCGGTCATCGCCTGGCTAGAATCCAAGGACTTTTTTCAGGACGCTCGCTCATACCGCTTTTTGCTTCCCTCTTTGCGCCGGGTGGGGCGGGACGATGAGATTCTGGAGCGGGTCTCTGCCACCTTTGCGCGTGACAGTCTCGTTCATGGACACTCTCGAACGTCTATTGAGGACGGCGTCTCGCTTGCAGCGGACATTGCGGCAAGCAGCGGAAACTGGCCAGTGCTGCTCAGGTGCTCTGAGATCTTCCGTTCACTCGACATGTGCTTTGATGAAGGTACAAATCGCTGGCATCCGTATTGGATCACCTACCAGGCGCTACATGGGCCGCACGCTCTCGCACAACGCATGCTTTTCGATGGGGAACCAACTCTGGATGCGACTCAAGGACTGCTCGCGTGTGAGGCGGTCGAGGCCCAAGGCGCAGTAGCACCTTGGGCGGAATACCTTGAGTTGTGGTTTGACGGCCACCGCAGCAGTCACTCTGATCACTTCGATCCTGAGGCTGATCTGTATGAGGAGGAGAAGGTTTACCTGGCGTCGCTGCGTGGACAACTGCGCTTAGGGTATACGTTTGGTGTCGCCCGAGAGGTTTGTGATCAGTTGTATTTCGAGGAAGAACTCAAATTCATCTTCGTACGTAGGCTTTCGAGCATGCTCTCTCACGAGCTACCTATGTCTTCCGTTGAACGTCTCGCTGGGCGAGTGCGCGTTCAACCTGATCAGCGATTCGGCTTAAACGATGAGCGCGCGTGTGCGACTTGGTTGGGGCTGTCAGACGTTGCATGGGAGGCGAGCAACCTTGTGGCAGCAGCAGATTACGCCAGCAACGCGCTGCGTCACGCCAGAGGGGTAGAGCAGGCTGTCTGGTGTCTTGAGCGAGGCGCTTCAGTTGAAAATGGCCAGCCATTTTTGGTCGAGCCAGATACGCTCGACATCGCTCTGGGCGACGATGGCCACCTACACAGCGCCCAGCCAGTGCGTGACTGGGTCGCATCCACACGTCTACATGCCTTAACTGGCAACTCACAAACCCTGGACGCAGAGCGGCATCGTGTTCAAGGAGAGGGCTGGTACCGTTGCTGGCTACGTTTCGTGATAGCAAGCGCAGAAGCTGAAGCGGCGACCACCCAAAACAGGCCATACGACTCTAATGTCGTTTTTGCACAGTTGCTCGGGGATCTTCGTCCCTTCGTGGGATCTCCTCGGGCATGCGACCTCTATCTAATCCATTCAGTTATAGCCGATAGCCTCGCCCGAGCACTGAGTCTCCCTAGAACGCTGGAGGAATGGGAATACGCCATTTCTTCCATATCAGAGGCTCGTCTGGGTATTGCGACCCAGATGGACAGGGAAGACGGCGGGGCTATTTCGGCCAACACTTTTTTTTCGATACTGATTCCCTACGCTAAACATGAATCAGCGTCGCAGTTGGTGGTCGACGCTTTAGATCGTGAACTCGTGGCGGAGGAGATAGACGGCGGTACTTACTACAGCAACCATGCCGAGTTTTCCATGCGGGTGGCACAGGCGTTAGCAGTTGCAGGACAACCTGAGGCGGCGGCCAGTTATTGGCGGCACTCTTGTGGGTTTCTACTGGGGTACGGGTTTCACAAAGACACCTCTCTATTTGACCTGATCGAGAGTGTGAGCGCCTTGAAGAGTGGGTCTTCCACCGCAGCGCTTGATGGCTTAATCAAGTTACAGCCGCTCGTGCGGGCAGTAAGGAACCATACCGACGGCAGAGAGACAAAGCATGCGCCGAATGCCTGGTTCAGTGCGCTCATGGCTGTTGACCCGGTACGCGGTGTTCGGCTTTTAGCGTCGACGTTGGCACGTGAGCGTGGGGGTGAGTCCTGGGTCACGCTCGCCGCGCTGACCAGCGCATTGACGAAGGTTGCCGAAACGGCAGATCCGCTCTTGCTCGATGGGGTTTGGGGCTCAATCTTGTTCGTGGTTGACCACGATGGTGCCGGCAGTAAGCTTGTCATGGAGCGGCTCAGACCGCTCGAACGGCTTATCCCGAGCAACCTGTCCTACGTCCAGGATCGATTCACACAACTATGTGCAGAAGTGTTAGATGACGCTACGGGGTATCGGATCGATGCCGTTGAGCGACTTCTTACATTTGCATCAGAGCATGTGCTTACAACTCCAGCAGCCCTGCGTGATTACCGTCATCCCACGCAGATAGTTCGCAGTGAAAGCAGATCCCGTGAAAACGACACCACAGGTGAGGAGCTTCGTCCCGCCTTTCCTCAAACGCGTACCTATACGGATGTGCTGTCTACGCTTCGCAGGCTAGGTGAAGCGAAAATCTCGGATTCCGAGATCGACGGGGTAGTGACACTACCTCTGGCTTATATCATCAGCGAAATGGTCGATGCAGGCGATGAATTAGCAGCCCAACGACTGATCCACTTTTATGTGCACGATACGGATTACTGGTTTCGGGATCGTTACCAGGCCATCAAAGGCCTGGCTGACGCGCTTGATAACGCCGGTCATGTACAATTGGCCGCCATCACGTACGTGCTTGCGTATAGCTGTGCAAAAGGCGGCGGTGGCTGGCATAACGTCGGCGGCCGTAAGCACGCAGCTTCGGTAGGCAGAGCGCTTGAGCTTGATCCTGCGCAAGCCCGGCAGGTGCTAGCAGACGAGACGGCCCGTAAGCTGCGGTCTGGCAATGTTCATGGTGTGACGCAACGTCTGGTTGAGCAGCTTGCCGAATGGGAGGCTCCAGGCATCGCAACACAGGCTTGGGCGGAGGCATTCGATGTGATGGAGCTTCGTTTGCCGCTGCCGGGACGCTACCTTGGGTTTGAAGATCTTGAGCCGGGGGGCTGCGACTGGTCAGTGGACGAGGCCTTGATCAGCCTGCTCCTGAATCGCCTGGGCAATCCGGTCTTGCCACGCAAAGGGCTGGTCTTGAGTGCCATAGCACGTCTGCTGCGTGATCGTACTCATCTATTCGCGCGTCCTTTGAGCCACTGGCTACTGGCTGATACATCAGTGTCCTTGCTGCATCTAGTGCTTCGCGTGTTGCTTGAGTCTCCAGTCGATCTTTCACACCTGATTGCCGATGTCACACCCGAGCTTACGCTGTGTGCCGAGTCCGACTCATGGGCAGTGGCGAGCATGGCGCAACTACTTCTTGCCAGGATAGATGTGACAGTTGCAGACCGAACTGATCCGACGATGTCGTCCACACCGGTCGTTCGTCAACAGTTACGGATGATCGCGGCACTTGAGCAGCTTGAAGTGATGGAATTTCTGGCGCAGTTCTGGCCTGACCTCCCGTACATCATCGAGGGACGTCTGAATAACATCGTGTGGCGTGATTCTATTCCAGGTCGCCGGCGATGGGAGCTCAGTGTCGGTCGTGATGGCAATACCCGTCTTCCAGCCCAAGTCTTGCTATGGCAAATGGAACTCTATCTATCCATTCTTGACTCCATGCTCGTTAGCCTTCCGCATCCCGTAGGGCTGCCCGAAGGCTTCGAATCAGAGTTGGTCGAGGAGATGCTCCGCTACATCCTGCCAAATATTCCGGCGCACTTGATGGCTGTCGCCAGCAGGACGCCGCGCCCTAAATGGGAAGCCAGCGCACGCAATGGTCTTAACCCGATCGTCACAGTTGCCGACGATGATCCGGAGTACAGTGGTTGGATTCGACTTGGCTTCTATGAGGAGGAGCATCCTCAAAACTCACGTATAAAATCGGATCGGCAGCGAATGATTATTCGTATGGGCGGGATTGTCGCAGTGCATCCTGATGAAGATATCCCGCCCGATGCGTGCCCTTTCAACGAAGGGTATGTTGAGGACTGGTTGATCAGTGCGGGCAGTCCAGATGAGCTAATGGACGAGCGTAGTCTTTGGTTAGTAAACCGGGTCCCGATTGATGACTGGTTGGGAAGGACTTCATTACTGGTCCCTCCGGCAAGTCTTCAAATGCTCGCTGATCTGCGACATTGCGGATACGCAGGCTCTATGAGATGGGTGGATACCGCCGGAAACCTTGCGGTGGTTCAACGTACGTGGCGAGTGCGGAGCGATCAGATTTCAGTTGAGGACTCGTACTGCGTAGAGGGGTGTGACGTACTGATGCGACCGGATCTACTACCTACACTACACCTAGCGTATGGGCCTTGGTTAACGGAGTTGAGTCAGGTCATGTGACCTTTGTCGTGAGTGGCAGCAAACGACCCAGAGTGTTTAAAAACACCTTTGCGAACACTTGCTATGATTTCTGAGGATTTCATCGCAGGGATCGCCCATGAAGCGCTTTATCCAAGGTGAACATCGAGGGCAAGGCACCTTACTTCCCGAGAGCCTCGACGACTACGTCAGCGATACCAATCCGGTGCGCGTAGTCGACGTCTTTGTCGACGAACTCAACCTGGTCAATCTGGGTTTTGAAGGTCCATTCCAGCCGATACTGGCCGGCCTGCTTACCATCCCGCGATCTTGCTGAAGATCTACATCTATGGCTATCTCAATCGCATCTAGTCGAGCCGACGTTTGGATCGAGAAGCCCAACGCAACATCGAGCTGATGTGGTTGACCGGGCGGTTGATGCCGGACTTCAAGACCATCGCCAACTTCCGAAAAGACAACAGCAAGGCCATCCGAGGCGTCTGTCGGCAGTTCGTTGTGCTGTGTCAGCAATTGGGACTGTTCGGAGACCACCTGGTCGCCATCGATGGCAGCAAATTCAAGGCCGTCAACAACCGCGACCACAATTTCACCAGCGCCAAACTGAAGCGGCGAATGGAAGAAATTGAATCGAGCATCAGCCCCTGATTCCCAAGGCTACAAAACGGCCTGCTCACTATACCGGTGGGACAAGTGAGCGTAACCCAGATGTGATAACGTCTCGTGCCTCAGCAAACCGCGTAGACAAAGGAGTTCGTGTGGATAGGGATTGGGTAAAAGATCTGATTGAGAATTTTTCTTCGGCCACGATCGGTGACATGGACATCCCGAAGCTAATCAACGACAAGCACCTGAACACGCCCAATCGACTGTTCAAAATCAGAGCCTGCGGCGAGTTTGCGCTGAAGAACCTGGCTGAGAAAACCCTCTATCTGGGCGTAGCCAATGAATTCAACGATCCCTACGACACGGCATTCTGGGTTGACTACCGGAAGCTCGCTGCTTGGGAAAAACTCGATGAACTTGGCTTTAGCGATGATCAAGTCGCCACTGCGCTTGAATCCGAGGATCCGATCTCAGCTGTAGTAGCATTGGTTTCGGCTCAAGAGCCCCCAATCATGAACGTTGCTCACTGGCTCCATGAAGTCGGAGTCTTAGCGCCAAATCACCAGGCCGGGCAGCTCCCATGGCTAATTGACCAGCTCAAAAGCAGCTACAAAATCTGCAGCTTGAGCGAGCGTGTGGATTCGGTGTTGATGTGGAGCCACTATGGCTACAACCACACTGGCTTTGCCATGGAATACGACTTCACAGGGCTTCATCGGAATCAGCTTCCGACCCTCACGCTATGGCCCGTCGCATACACAAATCAACTGTTCGACGTCACGCACATTCTCAGAGCCCAACGCCGGGAGAAAAACTACAACGAGCTTTATGGAATTGCCGCCTCGTTGTGCAAGGCTGTCGATTGGCAGTACGAGCGAGAGTGGCGTTTAGTGGTTCCAGACGACGATAGTGAGGTCAAAGGCTTCAATGTTGCTGCGCCCCTGAAGGCCGTTCATCTTGGGGCTAGAATCTCGGATTCTCATGCGCTCGAGATCTTGAGGATATGYGGTGAAATCGACATCCCGGTCTACAAGGTCACGCTTGCGCCTAACGAGTACCGGATGATCTCGGAGCCTACTAACCTGGACGATTGGTGTTCCTATCGTTGAAGGAAAGGTGCCAACGTACCTGGTAGACACCATCGTCCCTAGTTTCTAAATTTTGAAGGGGGCTGTGCGAGACCCTTACGCATCATTCCACGGGAAATCACAATCAGGGGACTTGCATGGACGTGAAGTGGGAACCGTTGGTTTTAAAAAACACTGGGCTAGATTCCCTTCGGGGCTACCTGACAGAAGAAGGGAAGCTGTTTGTGGAGAACACGCCGGACGCTAACCTCGTAGGCTTTATGCCTGGTACATGGCGTCCGACGGCCGAAGCTGTGAAAAATCCTGAGAATGCCCTTATCGTCGCGGGCCCACAGCCGTTTGTGGGGGAATGGCTGTGTGAGGGTCGGGACAATGAGCACGCAGACGCATACACCTATCCGTCATTCATTTTCTACCGAAAATGATGATGGCGGACTAAGTCCTAGCCTCCGACCTGTTGTCTGGGGAAGCCAAGTCCCAGATTCGGTCAAGTAAACCCATCATGAGTGTTCCCAAGAACGACCGCGAAAGCCAATTACATGGGCGGCGAGCTGGGATTGCTGCGGGTTTGAAGGGGAGAGATAGCAAGAGCTTCACGAGCCGCTACACCACACTGCTTGTGAAACTCGATCGGGATTTACGGTTCTAGTCCGAGCGCTTGCCTCATTCGGATGATCGCCATATCCGCCTCGCCGTTGGGCAGCGTCTCCGCTCGATACGGGACGTCTAAGGCTGACATATAGCAGGGCGTGGTTCGGCTCCAGCGTTGGCACCACTACGTGCCAGATCGAGCACCACTATTTTTACACGCCCTTGTGCGAGCGCCTGGCAACGCTCTTCAAGCATCTTCGACATTTCCTCCGCAGAGGATGGACGACGCGAAAGAACACGAATACGCCGGTAGCCAAGGAGGAACTGCAAAAACTCTCTATATCAATGCTCTCTGAGATGGCTATATTGTCCATGTCCGAAAGTAATACGACGATGTCATAACAGGGAGAAGTGGTAGACATGGCTCCAGCTCCAACGGCTAATGACATTGCGGTGCGTGAGGTGCTTGAGAAACTCGAGTCCGATTTCGCTCCGGCTGCCAGCGCGGTCGCGAATGGCGAATTTGCGCTATGGGTAGGCTCAGGGATTTCAAGGCAAGCTCCAAACC
>NZ_JBFUBK010000037.1:0-53072 GCF_056405815.1 Pseudomonas sp. P1_F1_2
ACCTCGGTGTATCAGACAGACCGAGGTGATGCCATCGCAGGCAAGCCAGCTCCCACAATTGTTATTCGCTGAATTGAATATCGTGCTTTCACTGAACCCGCAGGCGTTATGACTTTAATCCTTGGTATCGACCCCGGTTCGCGCATCACCGGTTATGGCGTGGTACGCGATACCGGCCGTGGCTGCGTTTATGTGGCATCGGGTTGCATTCGAACCGGCTCTGGCGAATTGCACGAGCGTCTGCAAATCGTCTATCGGGGCGTGCGGGAAGTCATTCAGACCTATGGTCCTGTGACCATGGGTATCGAAAAGGTCTTTATGGCACGCAACGCAGACTCCGCGCTGAAGCTGGGTCAGGCCCGGGGTGCGGCGATTGTGGCGGGTGCCGAAGAAAACCTGGAAATAGCCGAGTACACCGCAACCCAGGTCAAACAAGCCGTGACCGGCACCGGTGCGGCGAATAAAGAACAAGTGCAGATGATGGTCATGCACATGCTGAAACTGACCAGCAAGCCGCAAATCGATGCGTCGGATGCCCTGGCCATCGCCATTTGCCATGCGCATACCCGGTCCAGTCTGTTACCCCATGGCCTTGGCGCGGCACGCAGTCGTGGCGGGCGCTTGCGTCTCTGATAGCATCAGCAATCATTTTTTGCGGAATGAGGTTTTTCGTGTCTGTGTCGTCGACGCGACCCCTCGCTCTGTCGGTCGCCAGGCATTGATCTGGCCAACGCTCAAGGATCTGAAACGTGATTGGACGCTTGCGCGGCACACTGGCTGAAAAACAGCCGCCGCACCTGATTCTGGATGTAAACGGTCTGGGGTATGAGTTGGAGGTGCCCATGACCACGTTGTATCGCTTGCCGTCGGTCGGTGAACCGCTGACCTTGCACACCCACTTGGTCGTACGCGAAGACGCGCAGTTACTCTATGGTTTCGCCAGCAAGCGAGAGCGAGACTTTTTTCGCGAGTTGATCCGTCTCAATGGTGTCGGGCCAAAATTGGCGCTGGCGTTGATGTCGAGTCTGGAAGTCGATGAGCTGGTCCGTTGCGTGCAGTCCCAGGACACCTCGGCGCTGACCAAGGTGCCGGGCGTGGGCAAGAAGACGGCCGAACGTTTGCTGGTGGAACTCAAGGACCGCTTCAAGGCCTGGGAAACCGTGCCGACGATGTTCGCGCTGGTGCCAAACCAGCCTGGCGGGCCAGACGCCCCGGCACCGGTGGCTACCGCCGAAAACGACGCGGTSAGCGCGCTGATTTCCCTGGGCTACAAACCGCAGGAGGCCAGCAAGGCGATTTCTGCGATCAAGGAGAAAGGCTTGAGCAGTGAAGACCTGATTCGTCGTGCCCTGAAGGGAATGATTTAAGTGATTGAAGCCGATCGTCTGATTGCCGCCACCCCCGGTCCTCGTGACCGCGAGGAAGTCCAGGACCGGGCGATTCGTCCTGTCAGCCTGGCCGAATACATCGGCCAGCCGACTGTTCGCGAGCAAATGGAGTTGTTCATCCAGGCCGCGCGTGGGCGCAACGAGTCTCTGGACCACACGCTGATTTTCGGTCCGCCCGGTTTGGGCAAGACCACGCTGGCGAACATCATCGCCCAGGAAATGGGCGTGTCGATCAAGAGCACGTCAGGGCCGGTCCTCGAGCGTCCGGGTGACCTGGCCGCGTTGTTGACCAATCTTGAACCCCATGACGTGCTGTTCATCGACGAGATCCATCGCCTGTCGCCGATTGTCGAAGAAGTGCTGTACCCGGCCATGGAGGATTTCCAGCTCGACATCATGATCGGCGAAGGCCCGGCCGCGCGTTCGATCAAGCTTGATTTGCCGCCGTTCACCCTGGTGGGCGCAACAACGCGTGCCGGTATGCTGACCAACCCGCTGCGCGATCGCTTCGGCATCGTCCAGCGCCTGGAGTTCTACAGCACCGCGGACCTGGCAACGATTGTCAGCCGTTCGGCGAACATACTGGGCTTGCCGCTGGACCCGGAGGGTGCGTTTGAAATCGCCCGGCGTGCTCGCGGTACGCCACGTATTGCCAATCGCCTGCTGCGCCGAGTGCGCGATTTCGCCGAAGTTCGTGCCAAGGGGCACATTACCAAGCCGATCGCTGATCTCGCCTTGAATCTGCTGGATGTCGACGAGCGTGGCTTCGATCATCAGGACCGGCGCCTGCTGCTGACCATGATCGAGAAGTTCGACGGTGGGCCGGTCGGGGTGGATAGCCTGGCCGCCGCCATCAGCGAAGAACGCCACACCATCGAAGATGTGCTGGAGCCGTATCTGATCCAGCAGGGCTACATCATGCGCACCCCTCGGGGGCGAGTTGTCACCCGGCATGCGTATTTGCACTTCGGTTTAAATATTCCGTCACGATTGGGTGAAATGCCCGTGGTAGACGAGTTCCTGGATGCCGTTGACGATTAATATCCTTTGCGCGCTGATATATTCGGCTTTTGTGCGGTCCCAGGACCGTACTTTTGCCGCAAAGCCGCAGATCAATGAAAAACAGTTGCCTGGCCGGATTGGCAACCTGAGGAGTAAGCACTAGAGTATGCGCGCGCAAAACGGGCTTGAGCCGTTCGTACATCGTTGTCGCGTTTATTACGAGGACACCGATGCGGGCGGCATCGTGTATTACGTCAATTACCTCAAGTTTATGGAACGGGCTCGAACCGAGCGGCTCCGGGATCTGGGCTTTGCCCAATCGGCGCTGGCAGGGGAGGACCTGTTGTTTGTCGTGCATTCCAGCGAAGCGCGTTACCACGCGCCGGCGCGACTGGACGACGAGCTTCTGGTAAGCGCTGAAGTAATCGAATTGAACCGTGTCAGCCTGCGCTTCAAGCAGCAGGTCAGGCGGGCTACGGATAATGTGCTGCTCTGCGAAGGGCAGTTTTTGGTGGCCTGTGTGCGCACTGAAAGTTTGAAACCCCGGGCCATTCCCGAAGCTCTACGAGCGGCCTTTGCCGACGTGAGCGGCGCGGGTACACACTCAAAGCAGGAGATAAAGCGTGGAAGCTAACGTCGTCGACCATTCCTCCATGTGGAGCCTGGTCAGCAATGCCAGTATCGTGGTGCAACTGGTAATGCTGATCCTGGTAGCCGCATCGGTCACCTCATGGATCATGATCTTTCAGCGCAGCAATCTGCTGCGCGCCGGTCGACGTGCCCTGGAGAGCTTTGAAGAGCGCTTCTGGTCGGGTATCGACCTGTCCAAACTCTACCGCCAGGCCGGCAGCAACCCTGATCCGGATTCGGGCGTCGAGCAGATCTTCCGGGCCGGCTTCAAGGAATTCTCCCGTCTGCGCCAGCAGCCAGGTGTCGATCCGGAAGCGGTCATGGAAGGCGTGGCCCGTGCCATGCGCGTTGCCATTTCCCGCGAAGAAGAGAAGCTCGAGCAGAGCCTGCCGTTCCTCGCCACCGTAGGTTCCGTCAGCCCGTACATCGGTCTGTTTGGTACGGTCTGGGGCATCATGAACTCCTTCCGTGGTCTGGCCACTGCCCAACAAGCGACCCTGGCCACTGTGGCGCCAGGTATTGCCGAGGCACTGATTGCAACTGCGATCGGCTTGTTCGCCGCCATCCCGGCCGTTATCGCTTACAACCGTTTTGCTGCTCGCAGTGAAACCCTGCTGGGCCGTTACTACACCTTCGCCGATGAATTCCAGGCGATCCTGCACCGCAAAGTGCACACCAGCGAAGAATAAGCAGGTAATTTCCAATGGCTTTAATCGCTCGAGCTCGCAAAAAGCGCAAGCCGGTTGCCGAGATGAACGTGGTGCCTTACATCGACGTGATGTTGGTGCTGCTGGTCATCTTCATGGTGACCGCGCCGATGCTCAATCAGGGCGTGAAAGTTGATCTGCCCAAGGTTTCCAGCGAAGCCTTGCCGCAGGACAACAACACCCAGGTCCTGACCATTTCGATCAAGGCTGACAAGACCTACTACTGGAACCTTGGCAGCGAAGTCGACACCGAAAAGCAGCAGGACAAGGCCATGACCTTGCCGCAGATGACTGACGCGGTGACCAAGATCATTCGTGCCGGCACTGAAGGCGGCAAGCGCACTCAGGTGTTCATCCGCGGCGACAAGACCGTCGACTACGGTTCGGTCATGGGCGCCATGGGCGGGTTGCAGAAAGCCGGGGTCGGTAATGTTGGCTTGATTACCGAGGCGCCCTGATGCAGCAACAACGAGAGCCAACAGCCTCGGAAAGCTACTTCTGGCCTAGTGTCTGGGCGATTGGCTTGCACGTGCTGGTGTTCGGCATGCTGTTTGTCAGCTTTGCCTTCACGCCTGAGTTGCCGCCGGCCAAGCCAATTGTCCAGGCGACGCTGTACCAGCTGAAATCGAAAAGTCGGGCGACCACCCAGACCAATCAGAAGATTGCGGGTGAGGCGCAGAAATCTGCTGCGCGCCAGACCGAAGTCGAACAGCTGGAGCAGAAGAAGGTCGAGCAGGAAGCGGTGAAGGCTGCGGAACAAAAGAAAGAAGAGGCGGCTCAAAAGGCCGAGGAAGCCAAGAAGGCTGACGAGTCGAAGAAAGCGGATGAGGCGAAAAAGGCTGATGAAGCCAAGAAAGCCGATGAAGCGAAGAAGACCGCCGAAGCCAAAAAGGCCGAAGAGAAACAATTGGCTGATATAGCCAAGAAGAAAGCCGAAGAAGAAGCCAAGAAAGCCGCTGAAGAAGAGGCCAAGAAAGAGGCCGCTGAAGAAGCGAAGAAGAAAATCGTCGAAGACGCGAAGAAGAAAGCCGCCGAAGACGCCAAGAAGAAAGCTGAAGCTGAAGAGGCGAAGAAGAAAGTCGCCGAAGATGCGAAGAAGAAAGCTGCTGCCGATGCTGCGAAGAAGAAATCGCAGGATGCAGCACGTAAATCCGCCGAAGACAAAAAGGCTCAGGCCCTGGCAGATTTGCTTTCCGACACGCCGCAGCGCCAGCAGGCCTTGGCGGATGAACAGGGTGACGAAGTCGCCGGCAGTTTCGATGATTTGATTCGTGTTCGTGCGGCGGAAGGCTGGGCTCGTCCACCTTCGGCGCGCAAAGGTATGACAGTCGTGCTGCAAATCGGCATGTTGCCGGATGGTACGGTGACTTCGGCCAGCGTGGCCAAGTCCAGTGGTGACGGTCCGTTTGATGCGTCTGCTGTAGCGGCAGTGAAGAATATTGGACGTTTGACAGAAATGCAGGGAATGAAGCCGAGCGATTTTGCTCCGTATCGTTCATTCAAGATGACATTCACGCCTGAGGATTTAGCCCCGTGAGAAACCTTCTACGAGGAATGCTTGTCGCTATCTGCTGTCTGGCAGGGATGGCGATGGCGGATGAGAAAAACATTCTGGTCACCAGCGGCAGTGATCGGGCTACCCCGATTGCAGTCGTGCCGTTTGCGTTCCAGGGCGGCGCTGTGCTGCCGGACGACATGGCCGAAATCATCGGTAACGACCTGCGCAACTCGGGTTACTACTCGCCGATTCCAAAGCAGAACATGATCAGCTTGCCGAGCCAGGCCAGCGAAATCATTTTCCGTGACTGGAAGGCGGTGGGTGCCCAATACATCATGGTCGGCAGTATCGTTCCAGCGGGCGGTCGCCTGCAGGTTCAATACGCACTGTTCAACGTTGCCACCGAGCAGCAAGTACTGACCGGCAGCGTGTCGGGCAGTACAGATCAGTTGCGCGACATGGCGCACTACATCTCCGACCAGTCGTTTGAAAAACTCACCGGTATCAAAGGTGCGTTCTCGACTCGCCTGCTGTACGTGACGGCCGAGCGTTTCTCCGAGAAGAACACGCGTTACACGCTGCAACGTTCGGACTATGACGGTGCCCGTGCCGTGACCCTGCTGCAATCGCGCGAGCCAATCCTGTCGCCGCGTTTTGCGCCGGATGGCAAGCGCATCGCCTATGTGTCGTTCGAGCAGAAGCGTCCGCGCATTTTCATGCAGAACATCGACACCGGTCGCCGTGAGCAGATCACCAACTTCGAAGGCCTGAATGGCGCGCCAGCCTGGTCGCCGGACGGCAATCGCCTGGCGTTCGTGCTGTCCAAAGACGGCAACCCGGACATCTATGTGATGAACCTGGGTTCGCGTCAGATCTCTCGTGTCACCAACGGTCCCGGCATCAACACCGAACCGTTCTGGGGTAAGGATGGCTCGACCATCTACTTCACCTCCGACCGTGGCGGCAAGCCGCAGATCTACAAAACCAGCGTCGGTGGTGGCGGTGCGGAGCGTGTGACCTTCGTGGGTAACTACAACGCCAACCCTAAACTGTCGGCTGATGAAAAGACCCTGGTGATGATCCACCGCCAGGATGGTTTCACCAATTTCAAGGTGGCGGCCCAGGATTTGCAGCGAGGTAGTGTAAAGATCCTCACTGATAGCACTCTGGACGAGTCGCCTACTGTTGCGCCCAACGGCACCATGGTAATCTACGCCACCCGCCAGCAGGGCCGGGGAGTCTTGATGCTCGTGTCCATTAATGGACGCGTAAGGCTCCCGCTTCCTACCGCTCAAGGCGAAGTCAGAGAACCTTCCTGGTCCCCTTACCTGAACTGACGCGGCGCTACACGTTGTACTTAACACATTGGGGTTCATTAGGAGTTTCACGATGGAAATGCTGAAGTTTGGTAAATTTGCTGCGCTGGCTCTGGCCATGGCTGTAGCTGTAGGTTGCTCGTCCAAAGGCGGCGACAACGCCGGTGAAGGCGCAGTAGATCCAAACGCTGGTTATGGCGCAAACACTGGTGCCGTTGACGGTTCCCTGAGCGAAGAAGCTGCTCTGCGCGCTATCACTACTTTCTACTTCGAATACGACAGCTCGGACCTGAAGCCAGAAGCCATGCGCGCTCTGGACGTTCACGCCAAAGACCTGAAAGCAAACGGCGCTCGCGTTGTTCTGGAAGGCAACACCGACGAACGTGGTACTCGTGAGTACAACATGGCACTGGGCGAGCGTCGTGCGAAAGCCGTTCAACGCTACCTGGTACTGCAAGGTGTTTCCCCAGCTCAGCTGGAACTGGTTTCCTACGGCGAAGAGCGTCCAGTTGCTACCGGCAACGACGAGCAGTCCTGGGCTCAAAACCGTCGCGTCGAACTGCGTAAGTAATTCGTCATGCGAACGTGCCGTCGTGCTGTAACTGTCTTGGCTCTCAGTCTCGCACCGCTTGCGGTGTTGGCTGCGGTTCCTGTGGTCGATAACAACTCCGGTTATAACAATAGCGGGAGCAGTTATCCGCCTGCAGGTTACGGTACGAACGGCGCCTATGCCGGGGGAGGGGTTTCGGCCCCTGTCTCGGCACAGGGCGAGCTGTTCAACCAACTGCAACAAATGCAGCAACAGATCGAGCGCCAGCAAGGCGCGATTGAAGTTCTGCAAAATGATGTGGCGCGCATGAAGCAAGAGAACCTGGAGCGATATCAGGATCTTGATCGGCGCATTGGAACCGGTGCTGCACCTGCCGCGACTTCTGAGAATTCTTCCACCAGTGGTGATTTGAACGCCCCTGGTGCTGCCGTCGGCGCAAGTGCTGGAGCCGCTGCCGCTCAAGCACCTGCCGCGGGTAGCGAGCCGGCTGATCCGGCGAAGGAAAAGCTGTATTACGACGCAGCCTTCGACTTGATCAAAGCCAAGGATTTCGACAAGGCCAGCCAGGCTTTTGCCGCATTCCTGCGCAAATACCCGAACAGCCAATACGCGGGCAATGCCCAGTACTGGCTGGGCGAAGTGAACCTGGCCAAAGGCGATCTGCAAGGTGCAGGTCAAGCGTTTGCCAAGGTTTCACAGTTGTACCCAAAGCACGCCAAAGTGCCTGATTCGTTGTACAAGCTGGCTGATGTAGAACGCCGCCTCGGTCACACCGACAAGGTCAAAGGCATTCTGCAGCAGGTTGTGTCGCAGTATCCGGGCACTTCCGCCGCTCAGCTGGCCCAGCGTGATCTGCAAAAAATGTAAGGGCTGCTTGACCCGTTTCGAAGAAACCCGCGCTTGTCGCGGGTTTTTTCGTTAGAATTCACGCCCTTTTTATGAAACACGCTTTTTGGGATCTGCGCGGTGGCGGGGTTCCTTGAAGTGCCTGACGGAGGCGGACAGCCTGTTTAGCTGTTATGCCCGTGGCGACTATGCAAGACACATTGAGAATCACCGAAGTTTTTTACTCGTTGCAGGGTGAAACGCGGACTGCCGGGCTGCCCACTGTATTTGTGCGCCTGACCGGTTGCCCATTGCGTTGCCAATACTGCGACAGCGCCTATGCCTTCACGGGTGGAACCATCCACCCGCTCGACGATATCCTCGAGCAAGTGGCTGGTTTTCGCCCGCGTTATGTGTGTGTCACCGGTGGTGAGCCACTGGCACAACCTAACGCCATCCCATTGCTCAAGCAGTTGTGCGACGCCGGTTACGAAGTGTCACTGGAAACCAGTGGTGCGCTCGACATCTCGGCAGTAGATTCTCGGGTCAGTCGCGTTGTCGACCTGAAAACCCCGGGTTCGAAGG
This sequence comes from Pseudomonas sp. P1_F1_2, assembly GCF_056405815.1. Lineage (NCBI taxonomy): Bacteria > Pseudomonadati > Pseudomonadota > Gammaproteobacteria > Pseudomonadales > Pseudomonadaceae > Pseudomonas > Pseudomonas sp. P1_F1_2. Next base: position 8,502 of record NZ_JBFUBK010000037.1, read on the forward strand.
AAGCACACCGCAACCGCTACGAAAATATCGAATTGCTCACGCCCAACGACCAAGTGAAGTTTGTCATCTGCTCGCGGGAAGACTACGACTGGGCTGTGTCCAAGCTGATCCAGTACGGTCTTGATCGGCGCGCCGGTGAAGTCCTGTTCTCGCCAAGCCACCATGACCTGAATGCTCGGGATCTGGCGGACTGGGTCGTGGCGGACAACCTGCCTGTGCGTTTGCAATTGCAGCTGCATAAATATCTTTGGAATGACGAGCCGGGGCGCTGAAATGACTGAACAATCGAACACTGCTGAAAAACGTGCGGTCATCCTGCTGTCCGGTGGCCTGGACTCGGCGACAGTCGTGGCCATGGCTCGCGCCGAAGGTTACAGCTGCTACACCATGAGCTTTGATTATGGTCAGCGGTCTCATGCCGAGTTGCATGCCGCTGCACGCGTCGCCCGAGACTTGGGTGTGGTCGAGCACAAGGTGATCGGTCTGAACCTGAACGGCATTGGCGGCTCGGCACTGACCGACAGCAGCATCGACATACCTGAAGAGCTCGGCGAAGGTATTCCGGTGACCTACGTACCGGCACGCAACACGGTGTTTCTGTCGCTGGCGTTGGGCTGGGCGGAAGTGCTGGGTGCGCGTGACATCTTTATTGGCGTCAATGCGGTGGATTACTCCGGTTACCCCGACTGCCGTCCCGAGTTCATCGAGTCGTTCGAGCGCATGGCCAATCTGGCGACCAAGGCCGGTGTCGAGGGCAATGGCTTCCGCATTCAGGCGCCGCTGCAGAACCTGAGCAAGGCACAGATCGTTGAGGCTGGCGTGAAGCTTGGCGTCAATTACGGGCTGACCGTTTCCTGCTATCAGGCCGACGATAACGGACGTGCGTGCGGTAAATGCGACAGCTGCCGACTGCGCGCAGAAGGCTTCGCGGCGGCCGGAATCAGCGACCCAACACCTTATTTTTGATTTATTTCAAATTAGGTGTTGAATAGTCCTTAAAAATCAGTATTATACGCGCCACCACACRGCGGGTCGTTAGCTCAGTTGGTAGAGCAGTTGGCTTTTAACCAATTGGTCGTAGGTTCGAATCCCACACGACCCACCATTTTTGTAGCAGTTTTAAAAGTCTGGAAGGCCCACGCAAGTGAGGATTTCCGGATTTTTTTTTGCCCGCGATTTAAGGTCGGCCAGGTCAGAATCATCTTTTGCATCTGCGGGATATTCTGTAGCCTTGCCCAGCTTCAACGCTGTCCGTGCCTGATGAATACTCACTCTCCCGGCGGTACCCTGAAAGGGTCGGAGCCGGGTGTATACTCGACTTTCGCGCAAATGCGCCTGCAGGTCTTGCGAACATGACGCAGATTTCCGAACGCCTTTTGGTTCAGGCTCACCTCGATGCCAAGCAGCCCAAACCGCTGACTGCCGAGGAAGAGGCCTATTACCGTGCCGCCATCGCCGCCGAGCTCAAGGCTCAGAACGCGGTGCTGGTTGCCCACTTCTATTGCGATCCGGTCATTCAGGCATTGGCTGAAGAAACCGGTGGATGCGTCTCCGACTCGTTGGAGATGGCCCGCTTCGGCGCCGCACATCCGGCCAAAACCGTGGTGGTCGCCGGTGTGAAGTTCATGGGTGAAACCGCGAAAATCCTCACCCCTGAAAAACGTGTGCTGATGCCCACCCTCGAAGCGACGTGCTCGCTGGACCTGGGCTGCCCGGTAGACGAGTTTTCGGCGTTCTGTGATCAGCACCCGGAACGCACCGTCGTGGTGTACGCCAATACCTCGGCGGCAGTCAAAGCCCGGGCGGATTGGGTGGTGACCTCCAGTTGCGCACTGGAAATCGTCGAAAGCCTGATGGACAACGGCGAGACCATTATCTGGGGCCCGGATAAACACCTGGGCACCTACATTCAGCGCCAGACCGGTGCGGACATGCTGCTGTGGGACGGTGCTTGCATCGTTCACGAGGAGTTCAAGTCCAAGCAGCTTGAAGACATGAAGGCGCTGTACCCCGAAGCCGCGATTCTGGTGCACCCGGAGTCCCCGACCTCGGTGATCGAACTGGCGGATGCCGTCGGTTCTACCAGCCAGTTGATCGCGGCGGCGCAGAGCCTGCCAAACAAGACGTTGATCGTCGCCACCGACCGCGGCATTTTCTACAAAATGCAGCAGCTGTGCCCGGACAAGGTCTTCATCGAAGCGCCAACGGCCGGTAACGGTGCCGCGTGCCGCAGTTGCGCACACTGCCCGTGGATGGCAATGAACACGCTTGAGCGCCTGCTGAAGAGCTTGAAAGAGGGGGCGAATGAGATCTTTGTCGATCCTGCGCTGATTCCGCAGGCGATTCGCCCATTGAAGCGCATGCTCGACTTCACTCAGGCTGCGCGAATGAAGCTGGCGGGTAACGCCTGATTCGCTGGCCGCTAAAAAAACGCCCCGATTTGGTCGGGGCGTTTTTGCATCTGGCGGTCTACTTGGTTTTTTTCGGAATCTGTACGAGCTGAGTGTTGGAGTACATGTCATGCCAACTGCGTTTCTGCTTGTCGAACAGCGACCAGAAGAAACCCAGCCCCAGACATAGCCAGGACGCTATCGACACTACAAACCGCAACAGCGCCTGCCACAGGCTGATGGACGAGCCGTCGGCGTTCTGTACGCGGATGCACCACACCTGCATGCCCAGTGTCTGGCCAGACCAGGTCCAGAACTTGGCGAAAAAGCCGAACAGTACAAACAGCAACACCGTCGAGAGCAATGGATCGCCGTCCAGCGCGCCGGCTTCGGTCAGGGTGCGCATTTTTTCTTCGCCGAGGATGGCCATCTGGATCATCTTGTAAATGCCGCTGGTGACGATCAGCAGGGCGGTGCATAACAGGAAGTCATAGAACATCGCTGCCAGGCGACGACCCAGGGGGGCGGTGGGGAAGTCGCCCTGGGGGTTGAGCAGGTGTTTCGACATGGCAGCCTCTGGGCAGAAAAAAGAAGCCATTTTACGGATTTACGCGCACAAAAAAGCCCCTGATGTCAGCATCAGGGGCTTTTTCGTTACAGAAGATTAACCTTCTGCTTGAACCTCGTCAGCCTGCATGCCTTTCTGGCCTTGCACGGCAACGAAAGTCACTTTCTGGCCTTCTTTCAGGCTCTTGAAGCCGTTGCCCTGGATGGCGCGGAAATGTACGAACAGATCCGGACCGCTTTCAGGAGTGATAAAACCAAAACCTTTCTCGTCGTTAAACCACTTGACGGTACCGCTCTGACGTTGGGACATTTCTTATTTCCTTTGACGCAAAAATTAATGACAGTCTCCTTCTCATGAAAGAGTACTGGGGCTGGTTGCAGGAGAGTAAGAAGACGTCGAACGGGATGTAGCTAACTTGTAGGCTACTGCCCAGGTCACGATTCCAAGCGACCCATGCAAACACAGTGAACAAACTCTACGCCAACTATGGGAGAAAAAACAAGCCCCGTCAGAGGCCCGGTTTTGCTCAGGTTGAGCGCACTAGTCGATCCACTAGAGCCTTCTTATTCTATGTCGCTGCTCAATTGTTTTAGAACGTTATAAGCAGCGTTCATAAACGAAGCTTATTGGTAATGACATGCACTATTTTATGGCGGTTGCGTTACACATTAGTGCACTGTTAACGCAACCGCGTTACTTATAGAAACAGTCAATCAGCCGCGATAGTAGCGTTGTGCAACAAATGGCATTTTGCTTACAAGCAAAGGCACCTTTTTCCCACGGACAATCGCCCATACGGGTGTGTCGATGGCGATGTAGGCGCTGTCGAGGTAACCCATGGCCAAAGGACCTGCCAGGGTCGGGCCAAAACCGCCGCTGCATACGGCGCCGATGATGTCGCCAGCCTCGTTGACGATTTCCGCACCCTCACGCACAGGCGTGCGTTCCTGAGGCAGCAGGCCCACGCGCTTGCGGCTGACACCACCTTGTTGTTGCGCGAATACGGTTTCAGCGCCAGGGAAGCCGCCGGCCCGCGCACCATCGGCACGACGCGGCTTGGAGATGGCCCACAGCAGGCTTGCTTCGATCGGGGTGGTCTCGGTGTTCATGTCGTGGCCGTAGAGGCACAGGCCGGCCTCCAGGCGCAACGAGTCGCGCGCACCCAGGCCGATGGCAGCGACTTCTGGTTCGGCCAGGAGGGCGCGTGCCAGGGCTTCGGCATTGGCGGCCGGTACGGAGATTTCGAAGCCGTCTTCCCCGGTGTAGCCCGAACGGCTGACGAAGCAGTCCACGCCCAGCAATTTCACGCGGGTGAACTGCATGAAGGTCATCTTCGCCACTTCAGGGGCCAGGCGCGCGAGTACGGTGACTGCGGCCGGACCTTGCAGGGCCAGCAAGGCGCGTTCTTCGAACAGAGGCTCAATGGTGCATTGCTCGCCAATGTGTTTGCGCAGGTGCGCCAGGTCCTGATCCTTGCAGGCTGCGTTGACCACCAGGAACAATTCGTCGTTACCGAGGTTGGCGACCATCAGGTCGTCGAGAATGCCACCGGTTTCATTGGTGAACATCGCGTAGCGCTGCATGCCCACCGGCAGGTCGATGATGTCCACCGGCACCAGGGTTTCCAGGGCCTTGGCGGCATTGGCGCCGGTCAGGCGGATCTGGCCCATGTGCGAAACATCGAACAGCCCGGCTTGATCGCGGGTGTGCTGGTGTTCTTTCATTACGCCAAGCGGGTATTGCACTGGCATGTCATAGCCGGCGAACGGCACCATGCGCGCGCCGAGTTCGATGTGCAGGGCGTGCAACGGGGTTTTCAGCAATTGTTCGGTGGACATATTCAGCTCCTGAAAAAGTGTGCCAATGCGCGTGAGCATCAGCACTCGATAATGTTGACCGCCAAACCGCCACGGGCGGTTTCCTTGTATTTGCTTTTCATGTCGGCGCCAGTCTGGCGCATGGTGCGGATGACCTTGTCGAGGGAGACGAAGTGCTGACCGTCCCCACGCAGCGCCATGCGCACCGCATTGATGGCCTTCACCGAGCCCATGGCATTGCGCTCGATGCAWGGCACTTGCACCAGCCCGCCAATCGGGTCGCAAGTCAGGCCCAGGTTGTGTTCCATGCCGATTTCCGCCGCGTTTTCCACTTGCTGCACGGTCCCGCCAAGGACCTCGCACAAGGCGCCGGCGGCCATGGAACAGGCCACGCCGACCTCGCCCTGGCAACCGACTTCGGCGCCAGAGATCGAGGCGTTTTCTTTGTAGAGAATGCCTATGGCCGCCGCGGTCAGCAGAAAGCGCACGACCCCGTCTTCATTGGCCCCCGGGATAAAGCGCATGTAGTAATGCAAAACCGCTGGAATGATCCCGGCTGCGCCGTTAGTAGGCGCGGTCACGACGCGTCCGCCATTGGCGTTTTCTTCGTTGACCGCCAGGGCGTACAGATTGACCCAGTCCAGCACCGACAGCGGATCGCGCAATGACGATTCCGGGTTCTTGCACAATTGTCGATGCAGGGCGGCGGCGCGGCGCTTGACCTTCAAGCCGCCGGGCAGGATGCCTTCGTTGCGGCAACCGGCGTCGACGCAGTCCTGCATCACTTGCCAGATTTTCAACAGGCCGGCGCGGGTTTCCGCTTCCGGGCGCCAGGCGCTTTCGTTGGTCAGCATCACCTGGCTGATGGACAGGCCGTAGGTGGTGCAATGACTGAGCAAGTCCTTGGCACTTTTGAACGGGAAGGTCAGCGGCGTGGCGTCTTCGACGATGCGGTCGGCGCCGGCGGCGTCTTCATCGACCACAAAACCACCACCGACCGAGTAGTACTCGCGGCTGCGGATCTGTAGGCCCGCCGCGTCGAACGCGCGAAAGATCATGCCGTTGGGGTGATAGGCCAACGGTTTGCGAATCATCGCCAGGTGTTCTTTCTCGTTGAACGCAATGCTGTGTTCGCCGAGCAGGTTCAAGCGCCCGCTACCGCGAATTTCTTGCAAGCGCGCAGCAACGGTTTCGGTGTCCACGGTGTCCGGGTGTTCGCCTTCGAGGCCGAGCAACACAGCCTTGTCGCTGCCGTGGCCCTTGCCGGTGGCACCGAGCGAACCGTAGAGCTCGATTTTGACGCAGGTGGTGGCAGCCATCAGACCTTCACGGCGCAAACCTTCGGCGAAGCGTGCGGCGGCGCGCATCGGACCGACGGTGTGGGAGCTGGAGGGGCCGATGCCAATCTTGAACAGGTCGAACACGCTTAACGACATGGTTGTTCTCCGGTTTCTTGTTATAGGTGCAACGTGAGCCGTAGGAGCAAAGCTTGCTCGCGATGAACGATGGCGCGGTTCATCAGATAGACCGTGTAACGGCTATCGCGAGCAAGCTTTGCTCCCACAGGGATAAGCGGTGTTCTTGAACGCGGGGGCGAGTAAACCCGCCCCCTCATTCGTTTAAGCGTAGCTTTCGATCGACGGGCAGGCGCACACCAGGTTGCGATCGCCGAAGACGTTGTCGACGCGACCGACCGGTGGCCAGTATTTGCCTTCGATCAGCGAGGCAACTGGATACACCGCTTGCTCACGGCTGTACGGGTGGGTCCACTCGCCAACGATCTCTGCTGCGGTGTGCGGAGCGTTTTTCAGTGGGTTGTCGTCCTTGTCCAGCGTGCCGTTTTCCACCGCGCGGATTTCTTCGCGGATGCGGATCATGGCGTCGCAGAAACGGTCCAGTTCTTCCTTGGATTCGCTTTCGGTCGGCTCGATCATCAGCGTGCCAGCCACCGGGAACGACATGGTCGGCGCGTGGAAGCCGAAGTCGATCAGGCGCTTGGCGACGTCATCGACACTGATGCCGCTGCTGTCTTTCAACGGACGCAGGTCGAGGATGCATTCGTGCGCCACCAGGCCGTTGCTGCCGGTGTACAGCACTGGGTAGTGCTCTTCCAGGCGACGGGAGATGTAGTTGGCATTGAGGATCGCCAGCTGCGAAGCGCGCTTGAGGCCCGCACCACCCATCATCGAAATGTACATCCAGGTGATCGGCAGAATGCTCGCGCTGCCGAACGGTGCTGCGCAAACGGCGCCTTCCTTGCGTTCCATCTGGGCGTGGCCCGGCAGGAACGGCGTCAGGTGCGATTTCACGCCAATCGGGCCGACGCCCGGGCCGCCACCGCCGTGTGGAATGCAGAAGGTTTTGTGCAGGTTCAGGTGCGACACGTCGCCGCCGAACTTGCCCGGTGCGCAGAGGCCGACCATCGCGTTCATGTTGGCGCCGTCGATGTACACCTGGCCGCCGTTGTCATGAATGATGCCGCAGATCTCGCGGATGCCTTCTTCGAACACGCCGTGGGTCGACGGGTAGGTAATCATCAGCGCAGCGAGGTGTTCGCGGTGCTCGATGGCCTTGGCGCGCAGGTCTTCGATGTCGACGTTGCCGCGAGCATCGCAAGCGGTGACGACGACGCGCATGCCAGCCATGTTAGCGGTGGCCGGGTTGGTGCCGTGGGCGGACGACGGGATCAGGCAGATGTCGCGACGGTCTTCGCCACGGCTCTGGTGATAGGCGCGAATGGCCAGCAGACCGGCGTATTCACCTTGCGAACCGGCGTTCGGTTGCAGCGAGATCGAGTCGTAGCCAGTCGCGGCGCACAGCATCGCTTCCAGTTCGTCGGTCAGTTGCTGGTAGCCGGCGCTTTGTTCGGCCGGGGCGAACGGGTGCAGGGCACCGAATTCAGCCCAGGTCACCGGGATCATTTCGCTGGCGGCGTTGAGTTTCATGGTGCACGAACCCAGCGGGATCATGGTGCGGTCCAGTGCCAGGTCTTTGTCGGCCAGCTTGCGCAGGTAGCGCATCAGCTCGGTTTCCGAGTGGTAGCGGTTGAACACTGGGTGGCTGAGGATCGGCGATTGGCGCACCAGCGACGCAGGAATGGTGCTCTGCACTACGGCTGCGAGGGCGGCGAAGTCCGGCAGAGTCTTGCCGTCGGCGAAAATACTCCACAGGGTTTCGATGTCAGCCTGGGTGGTGGTTTCGTCGACCGACAGGCCCACACGCTGAGCATCGACCACGCGCAGGTTGATGCGCTGGGCGCGCGCCTGATCGTGCAGCTTGGCGGTATTGGCGCCGGTGTTCAGGGTCAGGGTGTCGAAGAAGCTGGCTTGTTCAACGGTCAGGCCCAGTGCGCTCAAGCCTTTGGCCAGAATCGCCGTCAGGTGATGCACGCGATTGGCGATCTGGGTCAGGCCTTTCGGGCCGTGGTACACGGCGTACATGCTGGCGATGTTGGCCAGCAGCACTTGCGCGGTGCAGATGTTCGAAGTGGCTTTCTCGCGACGGATGTGTTGCTCGCGGGTTTGCATGGCCAGGCGCAGGGCCGGCTTGCCGAAACGGTCCACGGAAACACCGACCAGACGGCCCGGCATGTCACGCTTGAACGCATCTTTGGTGGAAAAGTACGCCGCGTGCGGGCCGCCGAAGCCCAGCGGTACGCCGAAGCGTTGGGCGCTGCCGATGGCCACGTCGGCACCGAATTCGCCCGGTGCGGTCAGCACGGTCAGGGCCAGCAGGTCGGCCGCTACGGCGACCAGTGCGTTGGCCGCGTGGAAGCGTTCGGTCAGCGCGCGGTAATCGAACACGTCACCGTTGCTGGCCGGGTATTGCAGCAGCGCGCCGAAAAATGGCGTCACGTCGGTCAGTTCGAGTTCGTCACCGACGACAACCTCGATGCCCAACGGCTCGGCACGGGTGCGCAGCACGTCGAGGGTTTGCGGGTGGCAATGCACGGAAGCGAAGAATTGGTGGCTGCCCTTGTTCTTGCTCAGGCGTTTGCAGAAGGTCATGGCTTCGGCAGCGGCGGTGGCTTCGTCAAGCAGGGAAGCGTTGGCAATCGGCAGGCCGGTCAGGTCGCTGATCAGGGTCTGGAAGTTCAGCAGCGCTTCGAGACGGCCCTGGGAAATTTCTGGCTGGTACGGGGTGTAGGCGGTGTACCAGGCCGGGTTTTCCAGCAGGTTGCGCAGGATCGGCGATGGCGTGTGGGTGCCGTAGTAGCCCTGGCCGATGTAAGTCTTGAACAGCTGGTTTTTACCGGCGATGGCTTTGATCGACGCCAGGGCATCGGCTTCGCTCAGGCCGTCTTCCAGGCCCAGGACGCTGGTGCCTTTGATGCTGTCGGGAATGACGCTGGCGCTCAGGGCTTCCAGGGAGTCGAAACCGAGGCTGTTGAGCATGGCTTGCTCGTCACCGGCGCGAGGGCCGATATGGCGGGCGATGAATTCGTTGGCGGTGGTCAGATTCACTTGGGTCATGTCAGCGCTCCTCAGGCTTCGGCGTTGGCTTTGATCAGGCGGTCGTAGGCATCCTGATCGAGCAATTGGGCGACCGCCGAGGCGTCGCTTGGCTGGAAGCGGAAGAACCAGCCTTCGCCCAGCGGATCTTCGTTGACCAGTTCAGGGCTGCTGTCCAGCGCCGGGTTCACTTCCAGCACCTCGCCGTCCAGTGGCATGTACACGCCGCTGGCGGCTTTTACCGATTCCACGGTGGCGGCTTCGGCGCCTTTGTCATAGGACTGCAGCTCAGGCAGTTGTACAAAAACCACGTCGCCCAAGGCGTTCTGTGCGAAAGCGGTGATGCCGACAGTAACGCTGCCGTCAGCTTCGGTGCGCAGCCATTCGTGGTCTTCAGTAAAACGCAACTCGCTCATGTGAACTCCTAAGGGGGGCCAGACTCGTCTGGTGGACGCTATTGAATGCTTGGGCAAAGCCCTGGTTATGAGGACTACATAGCAAGAACACGGCCAATGTTGGTTTAGCCGTTATTTATCAATGATTTATGAAGTTTTGTGGATAGGCTGGATTTGTCCGTTGTAGCGAAATCGATACGGTCGGAGGCGAGGGAGAAAGCCGAGGTGGATCAAAGCCTTGCACAGCCGTGATCGGGGAGGGGTGTAGCGATATCGTTCCGCTGTAGCGCTTTCAGTACAGATGGAGGTCGTTTTTGAACATGGACCCTGTGGGAGCCGAGCAAGCTCGGCTCCCACAGGGGGCTGTGGTGTTTGGGGGATTGTGATCCCGCCACAAGCTCAGGGCTTGTTGGGTATCCCGTACTTGCGCAACCGATGGGCAATCGCCGTGTGGGAAGTTTGCAGGCGGCTGGCCAGTTGGCGGGTCGAGGGGTAGCTGATGTAGAGTTTTTCCAACAGGGTTTTTTCAAACGATTCCATGGCCTGTTCCAGGCTGTCGACTTCGCTGTCGTTCTGGCGCGCCACCGAGGTGCCGGCGATGTCGAGGTCGCCGATGTCGACCAGCGTGCTTTCGCAAATCGCCGCGGCACGGAAGATCACGTTCTGCAATTGCCGCACGTTGCCCGGCCAGCGATTGCCCAGCAACGCCGGGTAGGTGCCCGGTGCCAGGCGACAGACCGGGCGCTGGATTTGTGCACAGGCCTGCTGCATGAAATAGCGGGCGAGCAACAGAATGTCCTGGCCGCGTTCGCGCAGCGGCGGGACTTCAACGTTGAGCACATTGAGGCGATAGAACAGGTCTTCGCGAAAGCTGCCCTCGCTGACCATTTTTTCCAGGTCGCGGTGGGTGGCGCTGAGAATCCGCACATTGACCTTCACCTCGCGATCACCGCCAACGCGGCGAAAGCTGCCGTCATTGAGAAAACGCAGCAGTTTGGCCTGCAAGTACGGCGACATCTCGCCGATTTCATCCAGAAACACCGTGCCCTGGTTGGCCAGTTCCATCAGCCCCGGTTTGCCGCCCCGTTGCGCACCCGTGAAGGCGCCGGGGGCATAGCCGAACAGTTCGCTTTCGGCGAGGTTTTCTGGCAATGCCGCGCAGTTGAGCGCGAGGAATGGCGAACTGTGCCGAGCGCTGCTGGCGTGGCAGGCCCGTGCCACCAGTTCTTTGCCGGTGCCGGTTTCGCCCTGGATCAGCAGCGGCGCATCGAGGGCCGCGACCCGTTGTGCGCGCGCCTTGAGGGTGCGGATGACGGGTGACTCGCCCAGCAGCGCATCGAACCCTTCGGCATGGTCATGGTGCAGCGCCGAGAGGCGTTCACCGATGCGGTTGGGTTGATACAAGGTCAACAGGGCGCCCGCGTCGGTGATCGGCGTGGCGTCCAGCAGCAATGTCTGACCGTCGACGGTGATTTCCCGCAGCGGCAGGCGAAAGCCATGCTCAAGCAGGGCGTCGAGCAGTGCCGGGTCGGCAAACAGGTCGGCGATGCTTTCGCCCGCCGGTTCACGACCGTACAACGCGATCAAGGCCGGGTTGGCCAGCAACACTTTGCCGGCACTGTCCAGCGCCAGGACCGGGTCGGTCATGGCCGCGAGCAAGGCATCGAGTTGCAGGTGCCGGCGCTGGCCGGGAAGGATGTCGACCACCGTCACCGCTTGCACACCGCGCACGCTGAACAACGCATCGCGCAGCTCTTCGAGGACTTGCGGGCTCAGGGTCGGGGCATCGATGTAAACGTTGGGCGGCACCATCTCCACCGCATCCAGATTGAGGTTGCGCCCACCGAGCAGGGCCAGGACTTCCTGGGTAATACCGACGCGGTCGATGAAGCTGACGTGGATACGCATGGGGTGGTTCAGTGTTCTGAAGTGCGGAGGGTGGCAAGTATGCCTTGGCGCAGGGGATAAGGTGAAATTCGGTGCAGGATTTGCGGGCAACACAGAACCCCTGTGGGCGCGAGCAGGCTCGCTCCCACAGGGGTCAGTGGATTACTCGAAGTCTTTGATATCTACCGGGTCGCCGGATTTCATGTCCAACTGCTTGCGTATGTCTTCAAACATCAAGTCGTAATGTTTGTGTACCGAGCCGATCTGGCTATGGGTCTTTGGAATGCCGTACTTCTCGGCGATCGCTGTCACGTTTCTGGCGAAGTTGTAAGCCTCCTCCTTGGGCAGAAAGAAGGCCTCTTTCATGTCCTTCCCTTGCATGCTGCCATGCAGGGTGAACTGAATTCCTTTCACCCCTTTATCATTTTTGCTGACTTCATAGTCGAGCTTCACGTCGTAGCTGACATCGTCCTTGGTCAACGCGTGTCGCTCGATGTGTAAATGACCTGGCTCAAACAGTGCCATAGACGTTTCTCCCTACAAGTAAGTAATGCCAGGTTTCGCCGTGCTGATGCGCGTACCTGCCTTGCCCTGGACGATCGCTTCGATGTCCGAGAGTGAACCGATCACCGCGACCTTTCCAGTATGGCGTGCGAATTCACAGGCTGCCTGCACCTTGGGCCCCATGGAGCCGGCGGCGAAGCCAAGTTTTTCCATTTCATCCGGGTGAGCCTGGCCGATGGCTTTCTGGGTCGGCTTGCCGTAGTCGATGAACGCGGCGCTGACGTCGGTGGCGATCACCAGAATATCGGCTTCAAGCTGTTCGGCCAGCAGCGCCGAGCACAGGTCTTTATCGATCACCGCTTCGACACCTTCCAGTACGCCGGGTGAGGTGTACATGGTCGGTATGCCGCCACCGCCGGCGCAGATCACGATGCTGCCTTTTTCCAGCAGCCACTTGATCGGGCGGATCTCGAAAATGCGTTTTGGTTTGGGGCTGGCCACCACGCGACGGAATTTGTCGCCGTCCGGGGCAATCGCCCAGCCTTTTTCGGCGGCGAGTTTTTCCGCTTCGGCCTTGGCATATACCGGGCCGATCGGCTTGGTAGGGTTTTGAAAGGCCGGGTCTTTGGGGTCGACTTCAACCTGAGTGAGCAGGGTGGCGAAGGGCACTTCGAAGTCCAGCAGGTTGCCCAGTTCCTGTTCGATGATGTAGCCGATCATGCCTTCGGTTTCGGCACCGAGCACGTCCAGCGGGTAGGGGGAAACCGAGGTGTAGGCCGCGGCTTGCAGCGACAACAGGCCGACCTGCGGACCATTGCCGTGGGCGATTACCAGTTGGTTACCGGCATGGACCTTGGCAATTTGTTCGGTGGCGATCCGGATGTTGGCGCGCTGATTATCCGCGGTCATGGGTTCACCACGGCGGAGCAGGGCGTTACCGCCCAAAGCGACGACGATACGCATAATGGCAATCCTTCCAGAAAAACAGTGAGATGCGGTCATTGTGGGAGCCTGGCTTGCCAGCGATGCAGACGCCTCGGTGAATCAGTTACAACGAGGTGATGCCATCGTCGGAACGCCGCCTGGGGCAAGCCCGGCTCCCACAAAAGTCAGCTCCCACATTGACTGAGTCCAGTCAGTGGGAGCCGGGTGCGCCGTTAAAGGTCAGCCAAAGTCGACACCAGAATCGCCTTGATGGTGTGCATGCGGTTTTCCGCTTGCTCGAAGGCGATGCAGGCCGGCGACTCGAACACGTCATCGGTCACTTCGATGCCGTTCTTCAGGTTCGGGTACTGCTCGGCAATCTGCTTGCCGATTTTGGTATCACTGTTGTGGAAGGCCGGCAGGCAGTGCATGAACTTGGTGCGCGGGTTGCCGGTGGCTTTCATCAGTTCGGCGTTGACCTGGTACGGCAGCAGTTGCTGGATACGCTCGGCCCAGGCTTCAACGGGTTCGCCCATCGACACCCAGACGTCGGTGTGGATGAAGTCCACGCCTTTGACCGCGGCTTTCGGGTCTTCGGTCAGGGTGATGCGAGCACCGCTTTCTTCCGCATATTGCTTGCAGCGAGCCACCAGGTCGTCAAGCGGCCACAGGGCTTTTGGCGCGCAGATGCGCACGTCCATGCCCAGCTTGGCGCCGATCAGCAGCAGCGAGTTACCCATGTTGTTACGGGCGTCGCCGAGGTAGGCGTAGCTGATGTCGTGGATCGGCTTGTCGGCGTGTTCACGCATGGTCAGCACGTCGGCGATCATTTGCGTCGGGTGGTATTCATCGGTCAGGCCGTTGAACACGGGTACGCCGGCAAACTTGGCCAGTTCTTCGACGATTTCCTGCTTGAAGCCACGGTATTCAATGGCGTCGTACATGCGCCCCAATACGCGGGCGGTGTCTTTCATGCTTTCTTTGTGGCCGATCTGCGAGGAGTTCGGGTCGATGTAGGTGACGTTGGCGCCTTGGTCATAGGCCGCGACTTCGAACGCACAGCGGGTACGGGTCGAGGTTTTTTCGAAGATCAGCGCGATGTTGTTGCCTTTGAGGTGTTGCTGCTCGGTGCCGGTGTATTTGGCGCGCTTGAGGTCGCGGGACAGGTCGAGCAGGTAGCGCAATTCGCGAGGGGTGTGGTGTTCCAGGCTCAGCAAATTACGGTTGTGAATATTAAAAGCCATGATGGATCTCCTTTGGTGTCGGTTATCCCCTTGGTCGCGCATGCCCTGAGGTACAGGGCTGCGCCGGCCAAGGCTGAAGGTTAGTAGTCGATTGGGTCGCGAATGATCGGGCAGGTCATGCAGTGGCCGCCGCCACGCCCACGTCCCAGCTCGCCTGCGCTGATAGTGATGACTTCGATGCCCGCCTTGCGCAGCAAGGTGTTGGTGTAGGTGTTGCGGTCATAACCGATCACCACGCCTGGCTCCACAGCCACCACGTTGTTGCCGTCGTCCCACTGTTCGCGCTCGGCGGCGAAGCTGTTGCCGCCGGTTTCCACCACGCGCAACGCTTTCAGGTTGAGGGCCTTGGCCACGGTGTCGAGGAAGCTGGCGTCTTCGCGTCGGATGTCGATGCCACCCGGTTTTTTCTCATCCGGACGCAGGGTGAAGGCGACGATCTGATTGACGACTTCAGGGAAAACCGTGACCAGGTCGCGGTCACAGAAGCTGAACACGGTATCGAGGTGCATCGCTGCACGGGATTTCGGCAGACCGGCGACGATGACTTTTTCGACCGCTTTGTTTTTGAACAGGCTTTGCGCCAGCAGGCCAATGGCCTGGCGGGACGAGCGTTCGCCCATGCCGATCAGCACCACGCCGTTGCCGATTGGCATCACGTCGCCCCCCTCCAGGGTGGAGCTACCGTGTTCCTGGTCCGGGTCGCCGTACCAGACCTGGAAGTCGGCGTTGGTGAATTCCGGGTGGAATTTGTAGATGGCGGTGGCCAGCAGGGTTTCCTGGCGGCGTGCCGGCCAGTACATCGGGTTCAGGGTCACGCCACCGTAGATCCAGCAGGTGGTATCGCGAGTGAACTGGGTGTTGGGCAATGGCGGCAGAATGAAGCTTGAGTGGCCGAGGAAGTCGCGGAACATCTCGATGGCTTTGCCGCCGAAACTGGTCGGCAGGTCATCGGCGGAGACGCCGCCGATCAGGAATTCGGCGATCTTGCGCGGCTCCAGGCTGCGCAGCCACGAGCTGGTTTCATTGATCAGGCCCAAGCCCACCGAGTTGGCAGTGATCTTGCGCTCCAGAATCCAGTCGAGCGCTTCCGGGATTGCAACGATGTCGGTCAGCAGGTTGTGCATTTCCAGTACATCGATGTTGCGTTCGCGCATCTTGGTGACGAAGTCGAAATGGTCACGCTTGGCTTGGGCGACCCAAAGCACATCATCAAACAGCAGTTCGTCACAGTTGTTCGGGGTCAGCCGCTGGTGGGCCAGGCCTGGGGAGCAAACCATGACTTTGCGCAGTTTGCCGGCTTCGGAATGCACGCCGTACTTAACTTTTTCCGTGGTCATTACAGTGATCCTCCAGATGACAAATTATTCAGGTGTTACAGGGTCAGGAAGCCGGAATACAGCCCATAGGCCGCCACCACGGCGCCTATGATTACGGCTGCAAAAATCAGCTTCTCGACGTTGGTGAAAACAGGTTTGCCCAGTTCACGTTTGGCCTTGGCGAACAGGATTACGCCGGGCGCATAGAGCAGGGCGGACAGCAGCAGGTATTTGGTGCCGCCGGCGTAGACCAGCCAGACCGCGTAGATCACCGAGATGGCGCCGATCAACAGGTCCTTGGTGCGCTCGCCCGAGTCGTTTTCGTAAGTCTCGCCGCGCACCGCCAGCAGCAGCGCATAAGCCGCCGACCACAGATAAGGCACCAGAATCATCGACGTGGCGAGGTAGATCAGCGACAGGTAAGTACTGGCCGAAAACAGCGTGATGATCAGGAACAACTGCACCATCGCGTTGGTCAGCCACAGGGCGTTGACCGGCACATGGTTGGCGTTTTCCTTGCGCAGGAACTCCGGCATGGTGTGGTCCTTGGCCGCGGCGAACATGATCTCCGCACACAGCAGCACCCACGACAGCAACGCCCCCAGCAGCGAGATGATCAGGCCTACGCTGATCAGCACCGCGCCCCAGTGACCGACCACGTGCTCCAGCACGGCCGCCATCGACGGGTTCTGCAGCTTGGCCAGTTCCGGTTGAGTCATGATGCCCAGGGACAGCACGTTCACCAGCACCAGAAACAGCAGCACAGTGATGAAACCGATGACGGTGGCTTTACCTACATCGGTGCGTTTTTCTGCGCGGGCCGAGAAAATGCTCGCGCCCTCGATGCCGATGAACACCCAGACGGTGACCAGCATCATCTTGCGTACCTGGTTCATCACGCTGCCCAGGTCCGGGTTTTTCACGCCCCAAATGTCAGCGGTGAAGATGTCCAGTTTGAAGGCGAAAATCGCGATCAACACAAACAGCACCAGCGGCACGATTTTGGCGACCGTGGTTACCAGGTTGATGAACGCGGCTTCCTTGATCCCCCGCAACACGAGGAAATGCACGCCCCAGAGCAGCACCGATGCACCGATCACGGCAGCTACCGTGTTGCCTTCACCGAAAATCGGGAAGAAGTAACCCAGGGTGCTGAACAAGAGTACGAAGTACCCGACGTTGCCCAACCACGCACTGATCCAGTAACCCCAGGCGGAAGAGAAACCCATGTAGTCGCCGAAACCGGCCTTGGCGTAGGCGTATACCCCGCCGTCCAGATCAGGCTTTCGGTTGGCCAGGGTCTGGAAGACAAACGCCAGGGTCAGCATGCCAACGGCGGTGATGGCCCAGCCGATCAGTACGGCGCCAACGTCAGCACTGGCGGCCATGTTTTGTGGCAAGGAGAAGATCCCGCCACCAATCATTGAGCCGACAACCAGAGCAACCAACGCGCCAAGTTTCAGTTTTGCGGGGGATTCAGACATCGCATGACTCCAGTGCAGGAGAAGAGAGACAACAGAGTAGTTCTGTTAGCTGTTCGAACATCTGACTTAGATCAGTGCATGAACACATTCCATTGTTAATTAAAGACTTTTGGATGCTTTTCGGTCCGGATACGGATCGCCGGAGAAGCCTAATCCAGAGGCCTCGCTCAGAGCTAGCCGGAATAAGCGAGCTTTGGTGGCGATCTTTAAGTTAGTTCTTTTTGGCGTTTCCGCAAATATTTGGCGCCTGTTTTTGGTACGGAATTGATTTATTAGGATTAACCCACAAAATCGCTCTTTGCCATGACGGCCATAGAATGTTCGGTTATAAATAAATGACCGTGACATGGCGTTATCTAATAAACGTTATTACGCTGTATCTATTTAGTTAAAACCCGTCATGTGACGGTTTTATAACCATGGTCGCCCGGCCGCATTTGGAAAAAAGTGGAGACGCAGGAATGTCACAACCGACGCAAAAGCTTCGCCTGAGCGCGTTGATCGCCCTGGTGGTGGGTTCGATGGTTGGCGGGGGGATCTTCTCGTTGCCGCAGAACATGGCGGCGCGAGCTGATGCGGGGGCGGTGCTGATCGGATGGGCCATCACCGCCGTCGGCATGCTGACCCTGGCGTTCGTCTTCCAGACCCTGGCCAATCGCAAGCCTGAACTGGATTCCGGGGTGTATGCCTACGCCAAGGCCGGCTTCGGCGACTACATGGGATTTTCCTCCGCTTGGGGTTACTGGATCAGCGCCTGGCTGGGCAACGTCGGTTATTTCGTGTTGCTGTTCAGCACCCTCGGTTATTTCTTTCCGGTCTTTGGCCAGGGCAACACACCCGTCGCCATCGGCTGTGCCTCGGTGCTGCTGTGGGCCGTGCATTTCCTGGTGATGCGCGGGATCAAGGAGGCGGCGTTCATCAATCAAGTGACCACCGTGGCCAAGATCGTGCCGCTGATCATGTTCATCGTCATCGCCGCCGTCGCTTTCAAGGCGGACATTTTTACCCGGGACATCTGGGGACGCAGCAACCCGGATTTTGGCGGGGTGATGGACCAGGTTCGCAACATGATGCTGGTGACGGTGTTCGTCTTCATCGGGATCGAGGGCGCCAGTGTCTACTCGGCCCGGGCGGAGAAACGTTCGGACGTGGGACGGGCGACGGTCATCGGTTTTATCGGGGTGCTGGCCTTGCTGGTGCTGGTGAACGTGTTGTCGCTGGGCATCATGAGCCAGCCAGAATTGGCCAACCTGCAGAACCCGTCGCTGGCGGCCGTGCTGGAACATATCGTCGGGCCCTGGGGGGCGTTGCTGATCAGCGTTGGCCTGGCGATATCGCTGCTGGGGGCTTTGCTGTCCTGGGCGCTGCTGTGYGCCGAGATCCTGTTCGCCACGGCCAAAGACAAGACCATGCCCGCCTTCCTGAAAAAGGAAAACGCCAACCACGTGCCGGTGAATGCGCTGTGGCTGACCAACGTGATGATCCAGCTCTTTCTGCTGATCACGCTGTTTTCCGCCGGCACTTACACCAGCCTGATCTACCTCGCGTCGTCGATGATTCTGGTGCCGTACCTGTGGTCGGCAGCGTATGCGGTGTTGTTGAGCGGGCGCGGCGAAACCTACGAGCACGCCAGCGCCGAGCGCACCAAGGACCTGATGATCGGCGGTATCGCGCTGGGGTATGCGGTGTGGTTGCTGTATGCCGGCGGGGTCAAATATTTGCTGCTGTCGGCGTTGTTGTATGCGCCGGGGGTGATTCTGTTCGCCAAGGCCAAGCATGAGCAAGGCGAGCCATTGTTCACGCATGTCGAGAAGGGCATTTTTACCTGCGTCATGATTGGTGCCGGGTTGGCCGCGTATGGTCTGTACAGCGGGTTGCTGTCGTTGTGAGGTTGTTGCTGGCCTATCAGCCGCCGTATGACTGGTCGGCGATGCTGGGATTTTTGTCGGTGCGGGCGGTGGCCGGGATGGAGGCCGTGGCCGACGGGGTCTACTCGCGCAGCATCGGGTTGAACGGTGTCTACGGTACGTTTTCGATAGGACCGACAGACGCTGACGCCCTTGAACTGACTCTGGATTTTCCGGATGCGATGGCCGTGCCCGGGATCGTGGCGCGGCTGCGTCGGATGTTTGATCTGGATGCGGATTTGCCAGCGATCCACCGCCAGTTGACACGGGAACCGTTGATGAAGCGCCTGATTGCCCAGCGTCCGGGCTTACGGGTGCCGGGTGCCTGGGATGGATTGGAGTTGGCGATTCGAGCGGTGTTGGGGCAACAGATCACCGTGGGCGCGGCGATCCGCCTGGCGGGCAAACTCGTGGTGCAGTATGGCGCGCCGTTGCAGTCGCCGCTGGCGGGATTGACCCATGTGTTTCCTGAGTCGGCCGTGTTGGCGAACGCGGATCTGGCGGCATTGGGCATGCCGAAAAGCCGGGGGCGAACCTTGTCCGGTGTGGCTCAGGCGTTGCGGGATGATCCTCGGTTGTTTGAGCCGGGCCGAGAAAATGGAGTGGCGCGGCTACTCGCCTTGCACGGGATTGGTGACTGGACGGCGCAGTACATTGCGTTGCGCCAGTTGCGCGAGCCGGATGCGTTTCCGTCTGGGGATGTGGGATTGATCAAGGCACTGGCAGCGCTGGAAAGCGGGCCGGTGACCGCGCGGGATTTGTTGCTGCGAGCCGAGGCGTGGCGACCTTATCGAGGGTATGCGGCGCAGTTGCTCTGGACATCACTCAGCCGCTCTGACTGAGCTGTTTGTTCTGGCCCCATCGCGGGCAAGCCCGCTCCCACAGTGGATCTGTGCCGATCACAAAACCTGTGGGAGTGGGCTTGCCCGCGATGGGGCCAGAATCATCACCACCACTGCGCGCGATGGGAACCCAACTCTGTCGCGGGTAGCCCCCACTGCAACGGTGTCCCGGTGATTTTCAGCGGCACATGAAGCCGATGCGCCGGCCCCCAAGGCGTCTGCTCAATCACGATCCCTTGATCGTTGTCATCCTCTGCCCGCAACGGTTCTTGCACCCCGGCACCCTGTTCAATCAACAGTTTCGCCGTCCGCGCCAACGACAACCGCGCCGAACCCCCACGCCCCAATAAAATGACAGCCGCAGCCGCCATCAAATACCCGGTGGCGTGATCGAGCGCCTGCACCGGCAAGGGTGTCGGTTTGTCCGCGTGTTTCCACTGCATCCCGGCGTCGCAAATCCCGCTGCTCATCTGCACCAGGCTGTCGAAGCCACGGCGGTTCTGCCACGGGCCGCTCCAGCCATAGGCGTTGAGGCTGACATCCAGCAGGCCCGGCGCCAGTGTCCGGCGCTCGGCAACGCCGTAGCCCAAGCGTTCCAGTGCATCGGCGCGGTAACCGTGCAAAAGGATGTCCGCTTCCTTGAGCAGGGTTTCGAATACAGCGCGATCATCTTTACTGTGCAGATCCAAGCGCGCACAGCGTTTGCCCAAGGTCACCTCCGGTACCACGCCGGGTTCGTTCCAGGTCGGCGGGTCAATGCGCAGCACCTGCGCACCGAGGCCCGCGAGAAAACGGCTGGCGACCGGACCTGCCAGCACGCGGGTCAAATCCAGCACCTTGATCCCGGCCAGTGGCTGGGCCACGGAGCCGCGCCACGCTTTGGCGGGGTGGCCGCTGGCGTCGCTGAACTGAATCAATGGCTCGGCGTTGACGGCCAACCCTTGCGGGTGCCGCTGCCATTGCGCCCACGTGCGCATTTCGGCGGCGCAGCCCCCGGCGTCGACCACCGCCTGCTCCAGAGCGCTTTTGGCCCAATGCGCCACTTTGCTCGCCATCGCCGCGCGGTCAACGCAGGTGCCAAGCACGCTTTCAGCCGCTACCCGGTGATGGGGGGCGTTGGTGTGCAGGCGGATCCAGCCGTCATTCGTCGCGTAGTCACCGGCCACCGGGTCCCACATCGGCGGAACGCTCCAGCCGACGGGGCGGATCGACGTGGCGAACCAGAAAGAGGCAAGGCGGCGGTCGACTTCAACCCCCGGCAAGCGACCGGTGTGCTGCCGCAATAGCTCGCTGACAACCTGTCCGGCGGCGGCAATGCTGGCGCAGGCCAGATCGGTCACGGCAAACGCCGAGGGCAGGGCGCCGCTCGACGTGAAAGGTATGGGGGGGTGAGGCAAGCCGAGTGCGGCTTGAATGGACGTGAGTAAATCAGTCATCGAAGGCCCTCCGGAACGAGAGCCCGAGCATAGTTCAAAACGGCTGACAGACCAGATGATCGTTCCCACGCTCTGCGTGGGAATGCCTCAATGGACGCTCTGCGTCCGCTTTTGGGACGCAGAGCGTCCCGGGCTGCATTCCCACGCAGAGCGTGGGAACGATCCTGTCGCGGGCAAGCCTTGCTCCTACAGGAACGTGAATTACACCCGGAACTGATCCATCAATTTCATCTGGTGCGTGGTCAGCGAGTTGAGATGGCTGCTGATCTGCGCCGATTCGGTGGCTTGGCCGGTCAGGGTTTCGGTGACGGTGCGGATCGCCGAGACGTTGCGGTTGACCTCTTCGGCCACTGCGCTTTGCTGTTCGGCAGCGCTGGCGATTTGCAGGTTCATGTCGCTGATCACCGTCACTGCATCACTGATTTTGCCCAGGGCCTGGACCGCTTGCTGGATCTGCCCAGCGTTGTTGTGGGCCTGGGTCTGGCTCGAATGCATGGTGGCGACCACGCCACGCGTGCCGCTCTGGATGCGCTCGATCACCTGGCGAATTTCTTCCACCGAATCCTGCGTGCGTTTGGCCAGGTTGCGCACCTCGTCGGCCACCACCGCAAACCCGCGACCGCTTTCACCGGCACGGGCCGCTTCAATCGCGGCGTTGAGCGCCAGCAGGTTGGTTTGTTCGGCAATGCTGCGGATCACTTCCAGCACCGAACCGATCTGCTCACTGTTGACCGCCAACGCTTCGACTTCGGTCACCGCTTTGCTGACTTCGTCCGCCAGTTGATTGATGTCGCGGGTGCTGCGCTCGATGATCTGCATGCCATCTCGGGCCGATTGGTCGGCACCTTTGGCCGCACTGGCGGCGTTCGAGGCACTGTTGGCAACGTCGTGGGCGGTGGCGCTCATTTCGTTGGACGCGGTGGCGACCTGGTCGATTTCACGGAACTGCACTTGCATGCCTTCGCTGGTCTGACGGGCGATTTCCGAAGACTGGTCGGCCGTGCCGCGGGCGTCGGTGATGCTTTGCTTGATCTGCGCGATGGTCGGTTGCAGCTTGTCGAGGAAGCGATTGAACCAGCTGACCAGTTCACCCAATTCGTCTTTCTTGCTGTAGTTCAAACGCTGGGTCAGGTCGCCGTCGCCGCTGGCAATCGCCTTGAGCATGTCGGCCACGCTGTTGATCGGGCGGGTCACGCCCGACGCGGTGAGCCAGATCAGCAGCAAGCCGCCCAAACCAGCAATGACGGCACCCAGCACCGCTTTGATCGTGCCGCTTTGCTGGGCGTCATCGAGCACCGCTTGCAGTTTCACCGAGTCGGCCAGCAACACTTGTTTGGGCAAGTCGATCACCACGGCCCAGGTTTTCGCGTCAGTGATGGGGCTGACCGGGTAGACCGCGCGGATCAGGTCGCCTTGCTGAAGAATCTTCGGCGCTCCGCTGCCGAGCAATTGCAGGATGTCCCTGCCGTCCGCGCCGAGGGTGTCGCCGATGCTCTTGCCGACTTTACCGGCGTCGACACTGTAGGCCGCGAGCACGCCTGTGCCGGAGACGATCAGCATGTGCCCGGCGCTGTTGAACAGTTCACGCTGGGAGTCGACCGCCGCCGCTTGCAGGGCATCTAGCGCGATGTCGACACCGACCACGCCGATGGACTTGCCATCCACCAGCAGCGGTACGGAAATGGTGGTCATCAACACTTCTGTTTTGTTAGCGCCGACGGTATCGGCGTAGGGGTCGAGCAGGCAGGTACGCTTGCTGTCCCGCGGGCAGGTGTACCAGACGTTGTAGGGTGTGCCGCTGAGGTTCAGGGTGGTTTTGGTCATGTCCTCTTCGACCATGATTGTGTTGAGCGCCTCGCCCCCTGCACGGCTCCAATACGTGGCGAATCGCCCGGCTTCGTTGGACTGGCGGACCGCATCATTGACGAACTCGCTGTCCTTGCCATCCAGCCCGTTGGGCTCGAACGCCAGCCAGATCCCCAGCACTTTGCTGTTGCGCTCGAACGCGGTTTTCAGGTTCTGGTTCAACTCTTCACGCAGGGCGCCGGCGTCAAGCGAGCGCTTGGCCGCCAGGGTGCGCATGTCCTTGATCTGATCGGCCAGGGCCGTCACCACCGTCAGCGTTTCACCGAAGGTCTTCTGCACTCGCACCGCTTGTTCGGCAGCTTTGGCTTGCAGCAGGCTCTGCACGCTGTCGGTGAGCATTTTGCTGCTGGAGGCGTTGACCAGATCATCGTTCTGATTGGTCTGGTAAATGTTCATGCCGACGATCAAGACGACCACGCCGAGCAGGCAAAGACCGGAGAGCAAAACGATTTTCAGACGGATAGAGAGGGAGTCGAACATAGGGCGAACTCACAAATGGATGAAGTGTTGGCAAGGAGTCGAAACCGACTCGGTACGCCAAATCCATTTAGCGCCATTCAATGCACATCGGCGCTTTGTGAAGGTTGCATGAACGCAAGTCGACGAACGGTAGTGGTTGACCGTTTGCGCAGGAAAATGCCCTGAAAAGAGCTGAATTTCAGGAAATTCTCGGTACTGATTCCGGTCGCGACCAGATCCACAGATTGCCCAGGCTCATGCCGGCAATCGCCAGGTAAATCGTCCAGCCGTGATCGAGCATCACCAGCATCAGCGTGGCGCACAGCAACATGCTGACGGTGGCACTGACTTTGGCTCGACGGGCGATGATCTTGCCGTTGCGCCAGTTGCGCAGGATCGAACCGAACAGCCGATGGTTTTCCAGCCAGGCACTCAAGCGCGGCGAACTGCGGGTCGCGGCCCAGGCGGCGAGCAGGATGAATTCGGTGGTGGGCAGGCCGGGCACGACGATGGCGATCAGGCCGATACCGAGGCTGATGTAGGCCAGCAGGCCGAAGAGCAGGCGGGAGATTTTTGAAGAGGGGGGCTGAGGCATTGGTCTCAAGGGCACGGGGGGGAGGCGGACCTGTGGGAGCGGGCTTGCCCGCGATGACGGTCTACCCTTCAACAAAGATGCTGAATGTCACATTGCAATCGCGGGCAAGCCCGCTCCCACAGGATATTTGTTTGGCTTCAGGCCGGTTCGGCTGCGGTGGCGTAAGCCTGTTCCAGCAACACGGTAAACCGGTTGAACGCGTCGATGGCGCCTTTGTCCAGATCGGCTTCTTCCTGTGCGCTGAGCGTCAGGCCATCCAGCGTCTTCACGAAACTTTTCCAGCCTTCAGCGCGACCACCGGTTGGTTCGCCAAGATGGCGGGCGCCGAAGGTTTCACTCAAGCCCAGGCCAACGGCTCGCTTGATCAGGAACGCTGCGCCGAGCTTCGACCCTTCGGAAACGAACAGCCAGCCCAGCGCTTCGGCCTGGGTCGGGTTCTTCACGGCACCGGCGACGGCGGCCGGCACTTCGGTTTCCAGATCAGCGAGGTCAGCCTTGGCCGCTTCGGCACGGCAACGGGCCGGCAGGTCGGGAACAATCGCGGTCAGTGCGGCATCGTTGTACAGCGACACCAGTTCCGACTGGAACAGGTACTGAGCGACCACGAAACGGGCGAAGTTGGCCTGGGTTTCAAACGGCGCGTGGGCTTTGACCAGGGCATCAAGTTTGGTATGCGGTTCGTGGGTGATCTGGTTCAAACGTTGCGAACGCAGAGCAGGGCGTTGAGCGGTGTCCTGAGAGGTCATGAGAAATCCTTGAGAAATGGAGGCGCTTGGTAACGAGACGAATCAGTAGGCGCGCGACAGTAAAAAATCTTCACTGTGCAGCTTTTACTGGGCTGCACAGTGAGTCGGGCGGGATCAGATATCCCAGACCAGATTGACCGCGAAGTTGCGACCCGGCTGGGTCAGGCGGTCGAGGTTGGCCGGCTGAGTCACCGAGGCTTCGCCGACGCTGTCGTAGCCGCGTACGTCATCCCATTGCCAGTACTTTTTGTTGGTCAGGTTGTAGAGGCCGGCGTTGACGGTCACGTCGTCGGTCACCTTGTAGAAACCGGCCAGGTCGAGCACGCCATAACCCGGTGTCTTGAACTGGGTGCTGGTGCCATCAGGGGTCTTGAAGCTGGTGCTGTCGACGCGGGTCTTGCGCTTGACCAGTGTCCAGTTCAGCAGGGCGCCGTAGTTGTCCTGGTCGTAACCCAGGCCGAACACGCCGGTCAGCGGGTTGATACTGTTCAGCGGCTGACCGGTGTCATCGTTACGACCGTACTGGTAGGCCGCCGAGCCTTGGGTATAGAGGCCGTTCGGAGCGCCGAAGTTGTCCAGGTTCAGGCGACCCTTGAGCTCCACACCTTTGATGGTCGCGTGGGCGATGTTGTTGCTCTGGAACGTGGTCTCGGTGTAGCCGGGCGTAATGGCGTTCTCGTCGATGAAGTCGCGGTATTTGTTGTAGAACACCGCTACATCGAACGTGCCGGCCTCGAACTGACCGCGCAGGCCGGTTTCATAGCTCTTGCTCTTTTCCGGTTCCAGGTCCGGGTTAGGGGCGACCTGATAGCCGCCCGCGAGGTTTTCGAAGCGACCATACAAAGCCTTGGCCGTCGGCGTGCGGAAGCCTTCGGCGTATTGGCCATACCAGGTGTAGTTGTCGTTGAAGCGGTAGGTGGTGCCGAGTTTTGGCGACAGTTGATGCCAGGTTTTGGTGTCTTCGCTCACGACGCCGTTGCCGCTCTGGTCGGCGGTGGCCAGGAACTCATCGGTGACGTGCGGCTTGAGTTGGGTGTAGTCGTAACGAGCACCGGGCAGGAAGGTCCAGTTGCCCCAGCTGATCTGATCCTGGGCAAACAGGCTGTAAGTGTTGATCGTCGGATCGGGGAAATCGCTCGCCGGTTTCAGGGTGTCGGCGGGGCTCGCGGCACCGATGACCCGACAGGAACCGGCCACGGTCAGACAGGTGCCGGTGCCGGTACGCAGGCCGGTGACTTTGTCCTGTTTGATGGTCGTGCCGTAGGTGACGAGGTGAGCGGTGTCGGCAATGGCGAATGACTTGTCAGCCTGGACATCGAACACCCACTGGCGATCTTTGTAGTTGGTGTCGCGGTTGCGCAGCACGGTGCGCGAAGGTGCGTAGATTTCCTGGGTGCTCTGGTCGGCCTTGGCGATCTGATAGTTCAGGGTCCACTTGATGTTGTCTGCCAGGGCGCTGTCCAGACCAAAGTTATGATCCAGGCCAAAACGTTCGCGAGTGATCGTGTCGTTCCCGGTACGGGATTTATAGAAGCCGAAACCACGCCCGGCGTTGAACGGGCCGCCCACCGCGCTCAACTGGTTGGTGTCGCTGTCGGCCTTGTAGTTTTCGTAAGTCAGACCAAAGCGCGCGTCGTCGGCGTAATCCCAGCCCAGCTTGGCCAGTACGCTGGTGGTGCGCACGTCCTCAGGGTTGGCCTCGGTGCGGTTCAGGCCGGTGCCACCGGTTTCGCCGTAAGACTCTGTTTCATGACCGTTGCGCTGGCTCAGGTGCAGCAGGCCGTCGAACTCGCCGGTACGGCCGGCCACGGTGCCGGAGGTCAGCCAGCTTTCATCGGCCGAGCTGTAACCGGTTTTCAGGCGCGCGCCGACGTCCTTGCCAGGTTTGATGATGTCATCCGGGTCCAGCGTGTAGTAGCTGACAGCGCCGCCGATGGCGTTGCTGCCATACAACACCGACGCGGGGCCCCGGAGGATTTCCACGCGTTTGACGATTTCCGGGTCGACGTAGTTGCGGTTGGTCTGGGCATACGGGCCGTTGAAGAAACTGTCCGGCACTTGCACCCCATCGACCTGGGTCAATACGCGATCGCCGTCGATGCCACGGATGTTGTAGCCCGTGAGACCGGCGCGCTGGCCTGTGCCGCCCACCGAAACGCCCGGTTCATAGCGCACCAGTTCCTTGATGTTATTGACGTTGTTGCGGTCCAGGTCTTCACGGGTATAAACGCTGACTGTGCTCGGTACGCTGTTCACGTCCTGTTCATTACGGGTGGCGCTGATCGTGACCTGGTCCAGGTTGATCGCGCCGTTGTTGCTGCGTTTCTCCAGCACAATGTTGCTGGTGCCCAGTTTGCGATAGCTCAGGTTGGTCCCCACCAACAGGCGATCGAGGGCTTTTTCCGGCGGCAACGAACCGCGTACGCCCTGGGAAGCCACGCCTTCCGCCAGCTCTGCCGGCAAGCCGACTTGCCAACCTGTCACGGCGGTAAAGGCATTGAGTGCCGACACCAGCGACTGAGCAGGGATGGCGAACGAATAATCACCCATGTTGCGGGTCGACGGCTCGGCCGCCGTGGCGGCCATGAGCGGCGCGGCACCGGCCATGAGGATGGCGGCGGTCAGCAGCGACAGCACGCAGGAAGGTGAAGAGGACTGGCGGGTAAGGCGAGAGGACATCGATAGCGCTCCGTGTCGCACGAATCTTTATAGGTGCTGATTGGCATATAGAGATGCGAATCAATTGCATTGGCTATAACGAGACGAACGAACGCGTGCTATCGAGTAAAAATAATTCTCATTTAGTTCAGGATGACTAAAGCGGGGAATTCCTGAAGCCGTGCGGAGGTGATGTGTGCCAGCGAGCGGACCACATCCAGCGGTTGGTCGAGACGGTAATTGCCGGTCACGGCGACGTCGGCCAATTGCTCGTTGTTGTTGATGATCCAGCCCGGATAGTAGCGACGCAGCTCTGCCAGTACCTGGCTCAGCGGGCAGTTCTCGAACACCAGTCGGCCCTGGACCCAGGCCAGTTCGGTGGCGGCATCGAGCTTGGCGGGCCGGTCGAAACCGTTGGGGCCGATACGAATGCTTTCACCGGCGCTGAGGCGCACACGCGTATCGTCGTGCGTCGCCCGCAAGTCGACATCCCCGCGCTGCACCCGAACCTGCGTCACGCCGTCCAGATAACGCACGGCAAACGCGGTATCGCGCACGCTGGCCGTAACGGGCCCGGCGTCGATTTCCAATGGCTGGCCACGACTGGCTTGCACTTCGAAAAACGCTTCGCCCTGATACAACCTGGCCACGCGCTGTTGATCGTTGATGGTGCTGGAAAACGCCGAGTCGGTATTGAGCAGCACTTTGGAGCCGTCCTCCAATTGCAGGCGCTGGCGTTCACCGATCACGGTCAAGTGGTCGGCCTGAAGGCGCATCGGCAGGTTGCTGAAACTGAACAGGCCGAGGATCAATACGGCGGCCGTCGCCAAGGGTTTCCAGTGCGGACGCAGGCGCGACTGGACGGTTACTTTCGGCGGCCGGGCGGCCAGTTGTTGTGCGCATTGCACCACTTGCGGGCCATCCCAGATCGCCTGCGCCTTGGCGAACGCCTCGGCATGCAGCGGATCAGCAGCCAGCCAGTCATGAAACGCCTGGGTCTGGTCTTCGCTCGGGCTGCCCAGCACGATCAGCCAGTCCAGGGCCTGGTCCATCGCGGTAGCGGGGTCCCTGGCCGGCGAGGGCGAAGGGGAGCGGTGGGTGTCCGTCACGGTGTTTCCTCGGCAGTGTCTGTGCACGGCTGTTTTTTTAGTGAGGCTTGGAAGTGGGGCAAGGGTAACAAAGCCTGACGAACTCAGTCGCCGTTTGAGCGCTCGGCGACGCCGATGCAGATCGTCATGATCAGCTTCAGTTCCTTCTGCACAGTACTCAACGAGACGCCGAGCTTCTCGGCGATCTCCAGATAACTGTGTCCGTTCAGGCGGCTGAGGATAAAAATCTGCTGCTGACGATGGCTCAGTTCACCGAGGCTCACGTTCAAACGCTCCAGCAATTGTTCGGCATGGACGGCATCTTCGGCGCTGCTGGTAGGGGCGGCGATGCTTTCCACCACGTCCAGCGGCACGTCGTCGAGCAGGGTGCGGGACTGAATGCGACGCGCGCGCAAATGGTCCAGCGCCAGGTTGCGGGCGGTCTGGAACACGAAGGGTTCGAGGTGATCGATGGGCCGTTCACCCAGCGCGCGAGTCACTCGCAGGTAGGTCTCCTGCAGGAGGTCTTCGGCGGTGCTGTGATTGTTGACCATCCGCTCCAACGTGCGCAGCAGCGAAACGCGCTGGGCGATGAAGACATGATTGAAGCGCGATTGACTCACGGGGGAACCTGATCCATTTCGAGCGAATGATAATGCTTATCATCCGCTCGGATGGTCAAGTACTGATTGTGAGGGGTTACGCTCGGCCGGATAAATACGTCGCGTAATCGGGGATGCGATGTTCGTGTGCCTGATCCATCAACGGGCTGCTGAGCAGGTAGTCGGCGCTGCATTCATTGCACGCCACCGGAATGTTCCAGACCGCCGCCACGCGCAGCAAAGCCTTGATGTCCGGGTCGTGGGGTTGCGGCTCGAACGGGTCCCAGAAAAACACCAGCAGGTCGACGCGCTGCTCGGCGATGCGTGCGCCGAGCTGTTGGTCACCGCCTAGGGGGCCGCTGATCATGCTTTCCACCGGCAGGTCGAGGCGTTGTTGTAATAACAACCCGGTGGTGCCGGTGGCGAGCAGTTCATGTTGCGCGAGTTTGTCTTTGTGCCGTTCGGCCCAGTCCAGCAAAAACACTTTGCAGTGGTCATGGGCGACCAAGGCGATACGCTTGCGCGCCGCCAAGGTCTTTTGCGTAAAACTGATACCGATCATCGGTGACTGCTCCGGGCTTATTCAGCGTTGCACAGCGCCAGGCAGTTATCGAGCATGCGGTTGGAGAAGCCCCATTCGTTGTCGTACCAGGCCAACACCTTGAGCAGCTTGCCGCTGGACTTGGTGTGGTTGGCGTCGAAAATCGACGACAGCGGGTTGTGGTTGAAGTCGCTGGAAACCAGCGGCAGGGTGTTGTACCCGAGAATCTTCGAATGCTGGCTGGCTTCTTTCATCAGCGCATTCACTTCATCGGCCGATGCTTCACGCTTGAGCTGAACGGTCAGGTCCACCAGCGACACATTGATCACGGGCACGCGAACGGCCATGCCGGTCAGCTTGCCCGCCAGTTCCGGCAGGACGAGGCCGACGGCTTCAGCGGCACCGGTCTTGCTCGGGATCATGTTCTGGGTGGCGGAACGGGCGCGGTACGGGTCGGTGTGATAGACGTCGGTCAGGTTTTGATCGTTGGTGTAGGCGTGGATCGTGGTCATCAGACCGCTCTCGATCCCGAGTTCACGGTGCAGCACCTGAGCGACCGGGGCCAGGCAGTTGGTGGTGCACGACGCGTTGGAAATGATTTGGTGGTGTTGGCGCAAAATGTCGTGGTTAACCCCATACACCACGGTGGCGTCGGCGCCTTTGGCCGGGGCCGAGATGATGACTTTGCGCGCGCCGGCCGTAATATGCGCGGCGGCTTTGGCGCGGTCGGTGAACAGACCGGTGCATTCGAACACGACATCAATCTTTTCTGCAGCCCAAGGCAGTTCGGCGGGGTTGCGAATGGCGCTGACGGCGATGCGGTCGCCGTTGACGGTCAGGCTCTCCTGGTCGTGCTGGACATCGGCGTCGAACGTGCCGTGAACAGTGTCGTACTTGAGCAGATGAGCGTTGATCGCGCTGTCACCCAAATCATTGATGGCAACGATCTGCAGGTCCTGACGATAGCCTTGGGTATACAGTGCGCGTAAGACGTTGCGGCCAATTCGGCCAAAACCATTGATTGCGATTCGAAGAGTCATTTAACAGGGCCGCCGTCGTTTTGTTGTTGGAATTACAAGATTATTCGCATAAAAATAGAAAACAAGCCTTTTTAATGGCAATATTTTGTTCAATCTACAACGAGTGACCTGAACAAACTGGTCCGACCGATCAAGAAAACCGTCTGTCATCCCAATCACAACGGTCCTTGTTCAGCATAGACAATCAGGTCGCCACATCCGTTAGCCTGGAGTTCTACACATGCATCCCCGCGTCCTTGAGGTCACCGAACGGCTTATCGCCCGTAGCCGCGCCACACGTGAGGCCTACCTTGCTTTGATTCGCGGTGCGGCCAGCGACGGTCCRATGCGCGGCAAGCTGCAATGCGCCAACTTCGCCCACGGCGTGGCGGGTTGCGGTACGGAAGACAAGAACAGTCTGCGGATGATGAACTCCGCCAACATCGCGATAGTTTCGTCATATAACGACATGCTCTCGGCACACCAGCCGTATGAAGTCTTCCCGGAACAGATCAAAAGAGCGCTGCGCGAGATCGGTTCGGTCGGCCAGTTTGCCGGCGGCACCCCGGCCATGTGCGACGGCGTGACCCAGGGCGAGCCGGGCATGGAACTGAGCTTGCCGAGCCGCGAAGTGATCGCGATGTCCACCGCGGTGGCGTTGTCCCACAACATGTTCGACGGTGCGCTGATGCTCGGCATCTGCGACAAGATCGTGCCGGGCCTGATGATGGGGGCTTTGCGTTTCGGTCATCTGCCGACGATTTTTGTGCCGGGCGGGCCGATGGTCTCGGGCATTTCCAATAAGCAGAAAGCCGATGTGCGCCAGCGCTACGCCGAAGGCAAGGCCAGCCGCGAAGAGCTGCTGGAATCGGAAATGAATTCCTACCACAGCCCTGGCACCTGCACGTTCTATGGCACCGCCAACACTAACCAGTTGCTGATGGAAGTCATGGGCCTGCACTTGCCGGGCGCCTCCTTCGTCAACCCGAACACGCCACTGCGCGATGCCTTGACTCGCGAAGCGGCGCACCAGGTAACGCGTCTGACCAAGCAGAACGGCGACTTCATGCCGATCGGCGAAATCGTCGACGAACGTTCGTTGGTCAACTCCATCGTGGCGCTGCATGCCACTGGCGGCTCGACCAACCACACCTTGCACATGCCGGCCATCGCCATGGCGGCGGGCATCCAGTTGACCTGGCAGGACATGGCCGACCTCTCCGAAGTCGTGCCGACCCTGAGCCACGTCTACCCGAACGGCAAAGCCGACATCAACCACTTCCAGGCGGCGGGCGGCATGTCGTTCTTGATCCGCGAACTGCTGGACGCCGGGCTGCTCCACGAAAACGTCAACACCGTGCTGGGTCACGGCCTGCGCCGTTACACCATGGAACCGTTCCTCGATAACGGCGAACTGGTCTGGCGCGAAGGCGTGACCGACAGCCTCGACGAAAGCATCCTGCGCCCGGTCGCTCGTGCGTTCTCGCCAGAAGGCGGTTTGCGCGTGATGGAAGGCAACCTGGGCCGCGGCGTGATGAAAGTATCGGCCGTAGCCTTGGAAAACCAGATCGTCGAAGCACCGGCGATGGTGTTCCAGGATCAGCAGGACCTGGCCGATGCGTTCAAGGCCGGTTTGCTGGAGAAGGATTTTGTCGCGGTGATGCGCTTCCAGGGCCCGCGCTCCAATGGCATGCCGGAACTGCACAAGATGACGCCGTTCCTTGGCGTGCTGCAGGATCGTGGCTTCAAAGTGGCGCTGGTGACGGACGGGCGTATGTCCGGTGCCTCGGGCAAAATCCCGGCGGCGATTCATGTCAGCCCCGAAGCGTATGTCGGTGGCGCTTTGGCGCGGGTGCAAGAGGGCGATATCATCCGCGTCGATGGCGTCAAAGGCACCCTGGAACTTAAGGTGGACGCCGCTGAATTTGCAGCGCGCGAACCTGCCAAGGGCCTGTTGGGCAATAACATTGGCAGCGGTCGTGAACTGTTTGGTTTCATGCGCATGGCCTTCAGCTCGGCGGAGCAGGGCGCCAGCGCCTTTACTTCTGCCCTGGAGACGCTTAATTGAAACTGGCTTTGGTCGGTGACATCGGTGGGACCAACGCACGTTTCGCGTTGTGGAAAAACCAGCAACTGGAATCGGTCCAGGTGCTGGCGACGGCAGACTTCGCCCATCCGGAAGACGCGATCAGTCTTTACCTGAGCGGTTTGGGGCTGGCGCCGGGTTCGATCGGCTCGGTGTGCCTGTCGGTGGCCGGTCCCGTGAGTGGCGATGAATTCAAGTTCACCAACAATCACTGGCGACTGAGCCGCAAGGGTTTCTGCGAGACCTTGCAGGTCGAGCAGCTGTTGCTGGTCAATGACTTCTCGGCCATGGCGCTGGGCATGACCCGTTTGCAGCCCGGCGAATTCCGCGTGGTCTGCGAAGGCATGCCGGAACCGTTGCGCCCGGCCGTGGTGATTGGTCCGGGCACTGGTCTTGGCGTCGGCACCTTGCTGGATCTGGGGGAAGGGCGTTTTGCCGCGTTGCCCGGAGAAGGCGGTCACGTCGACTTGCCGCTGAGCAGTCCACGGGAGACCCAGTTGTGGCAGCACATCTTCAATGAGATCGGCCATGTCAGTGCTGAAACCGCGTTGAGCGGTGGCGGCTTGCCACGGGTTTACCGGGCGATTTGTGCGGTGGACGGTCACACGCCGGTACTTGAAACCCCGGAAGCGATTACCGCTGCAGGGTTGGCTGGTGATCCGATTGCACTGGAGGTGCTGGAGCAGTTCTGCTGCTGGCTTGGCCGCGTGGCCGGCAACAACGTGCTGACCACCGGCGCGCGCGGTGGCGTGTACATCGTGGGCGGGGTGATTCCGCGATTCGCCGATTTCTTCCTTGAAAGCGGTTTCGCCAAGTGCTTCGCCGACAAGGGCTGCATGAGCGACTACTTCAAAGGCATCCCGGTGTGGCTGGTGACGGCACCGTATTCCGGCCTGATGGGCGCGGGTGTGGCGCTGGAACAGGCTTGAGACCGAGTACCATTCATCGCGAGCAAGCTCGGCTCCTACACAGGGTTGTGATGACCTGTAGGCGCTGAGCTTGCTCGCGATGGGGCCCTCACAGACACCAACGTTCTTTGCACGATCAGGCATAATCCGCCCAATTCAAACAACAAGGACGCCGCCCCGTGAGCTCAGTCAACAAGTCGATTTTGTTGGTCGATGACGATCAAGAGATACGCGAGTTGCTGGACACCTACCTGACCCGCGCCGGTTTCCAGGTCCGCACCACGCCCGATGGCGCCGGTTTTCGCCAGGCGCTGAACGAGGCGCCGAGCGATCTGGTGATCCTCGATGTGATGCTCCCGGACGAAGATGGCTTCAGCCTCTGCCGCTGGGTTCGCCAGCACCCGCGTCAGGCGCAAGTGCCGATCATCATGCTCACCGCCAGCTCCGACGAAGCCGACCGGGTCATTGGCCTGGAGCTGGGTGCTGACGATTACCTTGGCAAACCGTTCAGCCCACGTGAATTGCAGGCGCGCATCAAGGCGTTGTTGCGCCGCGCGCAGTTCGGTCAGGAACGCAACGGCGGCGAAGTGCTGGCCTTCGATGACTGGCGCCTGGACATGGTCAGCCATCGACTGTTCCACACCGACGGTGAAGAAGTGATTCTGTCCGGCGCCGATTTCGCGTTGCTGAAACTGTTCCTCGACCACCCCCAGGAAATCCTCGATCGAGACACCATCGGCAACGCCACCCGGGGTCGCGATTTGATGCCGCTGGACCGCATCGTCGACATGGCGGTCAGCCGTTTGCGTCAACGCCTGCGTGACACTGAAAAACCGCCACGATTGATTCGCACCGTGCGCGGCAGCGGCTATCAACTGGCCGCCAATGTGATTGCCAGCAATGGCCACTGAGTCTTTGCGCAAGCTTGCGGCCAAGGTGCCGATGCCGCGTTCGCTGCTGGGGCGGATGTTGCTGCTGACGCTGCTGGCGGTGTTGTTTGCGCAGACGTTGTCGAGCGTGATCTGGGTGTCGCAATTGCGCGCGACGCAGCTTGAAGGCCTGGTCACCAGTGCCCGCAGCCTGGCGCATTCGATGACGGCCAGCGTCAGTTATTTCCGCTCGCTGCCGGTCGCTTTCAGGCCGTTGGTGCTGGACCAGTTGCGCAGTATGGGCGGCACCCGATTCGTGGTGACCCTCAACGACAAACCCTTGGGCATGGATGTGCTGCCGATCACCCCGCGCAAGGAAGCGGTGCTCAAAGCGGTGGACGAAGTGCTGCGCCAGTCACTGGGCCAGGACACCGACATTTCGGTGACCTTCGTCAGCCCCGAAGACCTGCGAATTTTCAACGGTGGCTTGAAGCTCGACGAATTGCCACGCTCGTGGGCGCACTACGCCTTGACGCTGGAGCCGGTGAACCCGCCTGTGCTGGTTACGCAAATCCAGATGGCGCCGGGTGAATGGCTGTACATCGCCTCGCTGCTGCCCGAGCCCTACACCAGTCTTGAAGAGCAGGGGCTGCCGGCGCAGCAGGTCTGGTTCATTGTGCTCACCAGCGGTTTTCTGCTGCTGTTCATCGGTTTGCTGGTGCACTGGCAGAGCCGTCCGCTCAAACGCCTGGCCCGTGCCGCCCGGGACATGTCGCTGGGGGCCGACGTGCAATCGGTGGCTGAGGGCGGCGGCAGTGAAGTGGTCGAAGTGAGCCGTGCATTCAATGCCATGCGCGAACGCATCAGCCGGTACCTGACCGAGCGCAGCCAGTTGTTCAGTGCGATTTCCCATGACCTGCGTACGCCCATCACTCGCTTGCGCCTGCGCGTGGAATTGCTGGAAGACGAAAAGCTGCAAGCCAAGTTCGGACGGGATCTGGATGAGCTGGAGTTGCTGGTCAAAGGCGCGTTGCAATGCGTGAAAGACACCGACATTCACGAAAACATCGAACCAGTGGACCTCAACCATGTGCTTGATTGCCTGGTGGAGCCGTATCTGGCGCCCAATGGCAATGGTCGCGTGACTCAGCAGGGGCGGGCGCTGGCAGCGTACCCCGGCAAACCGTTGGCGCTTAAACGCTGCATTGGCAACCTGATCGACAACGCCTTGAAGTACGGACAAAACGCGCATTTGCACATCGATGATGACGACAGTGCGTTTGTTCTGCACGTCGATGACGAAGGGCCGGGCGTGCCCGAGCAACGGTTGGAACAGGTCTTCGAACCGCACTTCCGCCTGGCCGGGCAGCAGCAGGGGTATGGGCTGGGGCTGGGAATTGCGCGCAACATTGCGCATAGCCATGGTGGGGAAGTGAGCCTGCAAAACCTGCGTGAGGGTGGGTTGCGGGTGACACTTCAGTTACCGCGAAGTGTTGACTAGTCAGACCGCGTTATCGTTCATCGCGAGCAAGCTTTGCTCCCACAGGTATTGCGCCCATCCTGTAGGAGCCGAGCTTGCTCGCGATGGCGTCAGACCATTCAACACACTCCTCAAGGCGAATGTCACAGACTGGTGACATAACTCGCCCCCTTCGTTACCTGCCTGTCATCGCCCGTTGTTTAGACTGCCCTCCAGTCATAACAACAAAAAAGGTATGCCATGGACACCTTCCAACCGGCGTTCAGCAGTTGGCTGAACGCGCCTGCCCATCAGCAATGGCTTGCAGCTGAAGGCCTGCGCCTGCTGGCGTTTGCCAAGGCTTCAACGCTTGCCGACGGCTTCGGCAATCTGGATGAAAAAGGCCGCCTGCCGGCCAACGCCTACGCCGAAACCATGAACACCGCCCGCATGACCCACAGCTTCGCCATGGCGCACATCCAGGGGCTTGCGGGGTTTGCGGAGTTGGTGGATCACGGCGTCCGCGCCCTCAGCGGGCCGCTGCGCGATGCCGAACACGGGGGCTGGTTTGCGGTCGCGCATCATCGCGACGGCAACACTGGTAAGGCCGCCTACCTGCACGCCTTTGTTGCGTTGGCCGCCAGTTCCGCCGTCGTCGCCCAGCGTCCCGGCGCACAAGCCTTGCTCGACGATGCAATCAATATCATCGACACGCATTTCTGGAGCGAGGAGGAGGGCGCGATGCGCGAATCCTTCAATCGCGACTGGCGTGAAGAGGAGGCCTATCGCGGTGCCAACAGCAACATGCACGCCACCGAAGCCTTCCTCGCACTGGCCGATGTCACCCAGGACAACCGCTGGCTGTGCCGTGCACAACGCATCGTCGAGCGCGTTATTCACGGTCATGCCGCGGCCAATGATTATCTGGTGATCGAGCATTTCGACCGTCAGTGGCAGCCGCTACGCGAGTACAACCACGACAACCCGGCCGACGGTTTTCGCCCCTACGGCACCACACCGGGCCACGGTTTTGAATGGGCGCGACTGGTGCTGCACCTTGAAGCGGCGCGGGTTCAGGCGGGAATGCTCACGCCAGGCTGGCTCGCCACCGACGCGCAAAAACTCTTCGACCACAACTGCCGTCACGGCTGGGATGTCGATGGGCTGCCCGGGATTGTCTACACCCTCGACTGGGACAATCGGGCGGTGGTTCGCCACCGTCTGCACTGGACCCATTGCGAAGCCA
This sequence comes from Pseudomonas sp. P1_F1_2, assembly GCF_056405815.1. NCBI lineage: Bacteria > Pseudomonadati > Pseudomonadota > Gammaproteobacteria > Pseudomonadales > Pseudomonadaceae > Pseudomonas > Pseudomonas sp. P1_F1_2. Next base: position 45,809 of record NZ_JBFUBK010000037.1, read on the forward strand.
GTGCCGCCGCCAGTGCGTTGCTTAAACGCACCGGCGATGYGCGATACGAAACCTGGTACCGGCTATTCTGGGAATTCTGTGACAGTCATTTTATCGATCGTTGCGACGGCAGTTGGCACCATGAGCTGGATCCGCAAAACCGCCCAAGCGCTGATATCTGGGCCGGTAAACCCGACCTGTATCACGCCTGGCAAGCCGTATTGATTCCGCGTCTGCCTCTGGCGCCGAGCATGGCCACCGCTCTGGGGCAGTTATCACAGAGCGCTCCTGTGTAACCATGCAGTGACATTCCAGCGTCCCTTCGTTACCTGCGAGGGGATAACTCCTGTTTAAAATCCTATGCAGCGCAAGCACCAGACTTGCATGCATAACAACAAGAAAGGTACTTCTAGATGAATGCGATTTCTCGCCTCGCTACTGTCATTTCTCTCGCCTCCCTGTCTGCGCTCCCTCTCAGTGTGCTTGCCGCCGAATCCAAAGGTTCCGTGGAAGTTGTTCACTGGTGGACGTCGGGTGGTGAAAAAGCWGCRGTCGATGTGYTCAARGCKCARGTYGAAAAAGACGGCTTCRYCTGGAAAGACGGCGCWGTCGCYGGCGGYGGTGGYTCYACGGCCATGACCGTGCTCAAAAGCCGCGCCGTAGCKGGTAACCCGCCGGGCGTCGCACAGATCAAAGGCCCGGACATCCAGGAGTGGGGCAGCACTGGCCTGCTCAGCACCGACGCGTTGAAAGACGTTTCCAAGTCGGAAAACTGGGATGGCCTGCTGTCCAGGAAAGTCTCCGATACCGTGAAGTACGAAGGTGACTACGTCGCCGTTCCGGTGAACATTCACCGTGTGAACTGGCTGTGGATCAACCCGGAAGTGTTCAAGAAAGCCGGGATCGAAAAAGCCCCGACCACCCTCGAAGAATTCTATGCCGCTGGCGACAAGCTCAAAGCCGCAGGCTTCATCGCCCTGGCCCACGGCGGTCAGCCTTGGCAGGACAGCACCGTGTTTGAAGACGTGGTGCTCTCGGTAATGGGCGCCGACGGTTACAAGAAAGCCCTGGTTGACCTGGACCAGAAAACCCTCTCCGGCCCGGAGATGACCAAGTCGTTCACCGAACTGAAAAAAATCACCGGCTACATGGACCCGAACCGCGCCGGTCGTGACTGGAACATCGCCGCCGCCGACGTCATCGGCGGCAAGGCCGGCATGCAGATGATGGGCGACTGGGCGAAAAGCGAATGGACAGCGGCGAAGAAAGTCGCGGGCAAGGACTACCAGTGCGTACCGTTCCCGGGCACCGAAAAAGCCTTCACCTACAACATCGACTCCCTGGCGGTGTTCAAGCTCAAAGCGGATCGCAAGGGTGACATCGCTGCCCAGCAAGACCTGGCCAAGGTCGCATTGGGCACTGACTTCCAGAAAGTCTTCAGCATGAACAAAGGGTCGATCCCGGTGCGTAACGACATGCTGAATGAAATGGACAAGCTCGGCTTCGACGAGTGCGCCCAGAAGTCAGCGAAGGACTTCGTTGCGGACGACAAGACGGGCGGCCTGCAACCGAGCATGGCGCACAACATGGCCACCTCCCTGGCCGTACAGGGCGCGATCTTCGATGTGGTCACCAACTTCATGAACGACAAGGATGCTGACCCGGCCAAGGCCAGCGCCCAACTGGCATCGGCTGTCAAAGCGGCCCAGTAATCCCCTGTAGGAGCTGAGCTAGCTCGCGATAGCGGTGTGACAGTCGACATCTCTTTTGAATGTCAGTCCGTCATCGCGAGCAAGCTCGGCTCCCACAAGGGCTGTGTCGATCTCACTTCTCTCCACCTGGATTATCCCGATGAGCTCTGTGGCGGTTTTCAGCAAAGCCTCACCGTTCGATGCGCTGCAACGCTGGTTACCCAAGTTGGTACTGGCGCCGAGCATGCTGATCGTGTTGGTTGGTTTCTACGGTTACATCATCTGGACGTTCATTCTGTCCTTTACCAATTCCAGCTTCATGCCGAGCTACAAGTGGGTCGGCCTGCAGCAATACATGCGCCTGATGGACAACGATCGCTGGTGGGTCGCGAGCAAAAACCTCGCGGTGTTCGGCGGCATGTTCATCGGTATCAGCCTGGTGCTCGGCGTGTTCCTCGCCGTGTTGCTGGACCAGCGCATTCGCAAGGAAGGTTTCATTCGCACCGTTTACCTGTACCCGATGGCGCTCTCGATGATCGTCACCGGTACCGCATGGAAATGGCTGCTCAACCCAGGCCTGGGTCTGGACAAGATGCTGCGTGACTGGGGCTGGGAAGGCTTTCGCCTCGACTGGCTGGTGGATCAGGATCGCGTCGTCTACTGCCTGGTGATCGCCGCTGTGTGGCAAGCCTCCGGGTTTGTCATGGCAATGTTCCTCGCCGGTCTGCGCGGTGTCGATCAGTCGATCATCCGTGCTGCCCAGGTCGACGGTGCAAGCCTGCCGACCATCTACCTGAAGATCGTTTTGCCGAGCCTGCGCCCGGTGTTCTTCAGTGCCTTCATGATCCTTGCGCACATCGCAATCAAGAGCTTCGACCTGGTCGCGGCGATGACGGCGGGCGGCCCCGGCTACTCGTCCGACCTGCCGGCGATGTTCATGTATTCCTTCACCTTCAGCCGTGGCCAGATGGGCATCGGTTCGGCCAGCGCCATGCTCATGCTCGGTGCCGTGCTGACCATCCTCGTGCCGTACCTGTACTCCGAGCTGCGAGGCAAACGCCATGACTGATCAATTCGGAAAACGCAGCCTCAGCTTCAGCCGGGTCGCCATATACGCCACGCTGCTGCTCGCAGCGGCGGTGTACCTGATCCCGCTGGTGGTGATGCTGCTGACCAGCTTCAAATCTCCGGAAGACATCCGCACCGGCAACTTGCTGAGCTGGCCGACCGTAATTGACGGTATCGGCTGGATCAAGGCCTGGGACGTGGTCGGCGGCTATTTCTGGAACTCGGTGAAGATCACCGTGCCGGCGGTGCTGATTTCCACCTTCATCGGTGCCATGAACGGTTACGTACTGTCGATGTGGCGTTTCCGTGGCTCGCAACTGTTCTTCGGCCTGCTGTTGTTCGGCTGCTTCCTGCCGTTCCAGACCGTGCTGTTGCCTGCCTCGTTCACCCTCGGCAAGTTCGGCCTGGCTAACACCACCACCGGCCTGGTGCTGGTGCACGTGGTCTACGGCCTGGCGTTCACCACRCTGTTCTTCCGCAACTACTACGTGAGCATTCCGGATGCACTGGTCAAGGCTGCACGCCTGGACGGTGCGGGCTTCTTCACGATCTTCCTGAAGATCCTGCTGCCGATGTCGATCCCGATCGTGATGGTCTGCCTGATCTGGCAGTTCACTCAAATCTGGAACGACTTCCTGTTCGGCGTGGTGTTCGCCAGTGGCGATGCCCAGCCAATTACCGTGGCCCTGAACAACCTGGTCAACACCAGCACCGGGGCCAAGGAATACAACGTTGATATGGCCGCCGCGATGATCGCCGGGCTGCCGACACTGCTGGTCTACATATTCGCTGGCAAGTATTTCCTGCGTGGGCTGACGTCCGGCGCGGTCAAGGGGTAGAAACATGGCAACTCTCGAATTACGCAACGTCAACAAGACCTACGGTGCCGGTTTGCCGGACACTCTGAAAAACATCGAACTGAAGATCGATGACGGTGAGTTCCTGATCCTGGTAGGGCCATCGGGCTGCGGTAAATCCACGCTGATGAACTGCATCGCCGGCCTGGAAACCATCAGCGGCGGCGCAATCCTGGTGGACGACGCCGACATCAGCGGCATGAGCCCCAAGGATCGCGACATCGCCATGGTGTTCCAGTCCTACGCGCTGTACCCGACCATGAGTGTGCGCGACAACATCGCGTTCGGCCTGAAGATCCGCAAAATGCCGACTGCCGAAATCGACGAAGAAGTCGCTCGCGTCGCCAAATTGCTGCAGATCGAACACCTGCTCACTCGCAAGCCGGGCCAGCTCTCCGGTGGTCAACAACAGCGTGTCGCCATGGGCCGGGCCCTGGCGCGGCGACCGAAGATTTACCTGTTCGACGAACCGCTGTCCAACCTCGACGCCAAGCTGCGGGTCGAGATGCGCACCGAAATGAAACTGATGCACCAGCGCCTGAAAACCACCACGGTCTACGTGACCCACGACCAGATCGAAGCGATGACCCTGGGCGACAAAGTGGCGGTGATGAAGGACGGGATCATCCAGCAGTTCGGCACGCCGAAAGACATCTACAACAACCCGGCCAACCTGTTCGTGGCGAGCTTCATCGGCTCGCCACCGATGAACTTCATCCCCCTGCGTTTGCAGCGCAAGGACGGTCGTCTGGTTGCATTGCTCGACAGCGGCCAGGCCCGTTGCGAGTTGCCACTGGGCATGCAGGATGCCGGCCTCGAAGACCGCGAAGTGATCCTGGGCATGCGCCCTGAACAGATCGTGTTGGCCAATGGCGAACCGAACGGATTGCCGACCATTCGCGCTGAAGTCCAGGTCACCGAGCCAACCGGCCCCGACACCCTGGTGTTCGTCAATCTCAATGACACCAAAGTCTGCTGCCGTCTGGCACCAGACGTCGCACCGGCACCGGGCGAGACACTGACCCTGCAATTCGACCCATCGAAAGTGCTGCTGTTCGACGCCAGGACGGGTGAGCGTTTGGGGGTGGCGGGCTTGCCGAAAAGCGAAATGCACGCTGACAACGTGGCCCAATTCAAAGGCCGCTGAAAATAAAAAGTGTGGGAGCAGGCTCGCTCCCACAGGGGGATACGCGGCGGATGGCCTGTCGTCCGCTGCAACCGATGTCACCGCGTTAGAAAAAGAAAAGTTAATAACAATAAAACGAGGATGTAGGGATGAAGAAGAACAACAACGCTCAGCTTATCTGCCAGTTGTCAGCTGTTGCAGTGATGATGATTGCCGGTAGCGCACACGCGGCTGATGCGTTCAGCGCCGACTCCGAATGGATGACCGGTGATTGGGGTGGCGAGCGGACCAAGCTGATCGAGCAGGGCATCGACATCAAAATGGATTACGTCGGTGAAGTCGGCGGCAACCTCCATGGCGGTTTCAACGACGACAAAACGGCTCGTTACGCAGACCAGTTTGGCCTTGGGGCAGCACTGGACCTGCAAAAACTGTTTGGCTGGGATAACACTCAGGCCAAGATCCAGCTCACCAACCGTAACGGTGAGAACATCTCCAATGACCGTATCGGCGACCCGCGTGCTGGCACCTTGAGTTCCTCCCAGGAAGTCTATGGCCGTGGTCACATGGTCCGTCTGACCCAGTTGTGGATCAAGCACCAGTTCTTCGACAATAAACTGGACATCAAGGCCGGTTACTTCGGCGAAGGCGAAGACTTCAACACCTTCCCATGCGAGTTCCAGAACCTGGCGTTCTGTGGTTCCCAGGTGGGTAACTGGGCCACCAACATCTGGTACAACTGGCCGGTCATGCAGGCTGCGGTCCGCGTGAAGTACAACATCTCGCCTGAGTTCTATGCGCAGATCGGCGCGTACAACCAGAACACGTCGCAACTGGAGCACGGTAACGGCTTCAAACTCAGCGGCAGTGGTACCAACGGCACCGTCCTGCCAGTCGAACTGGTCTGGTTGCCTAACCCTGGCAACCTGCCGGGCGAATACCGTGTCGGTTACTACAAAAGCACGGCCAAGGCCGATGACGTTCTCAAGGACGACAACGGCAATGATGCGGCCACCAGCGGTAACGCCTATCGCAGCCACAGCAGCAAGCACGGTTACTGGTTCGTTGCACAGCAACAACTCACCAGCCACAACGGTGACAAGTCCCGCGGTCTGAACATTGCAGCCAACGCCACGTTCCACGACAAGGACACCAACATTGTCGACAACTACCAGTCGTTGATGTTTGTGTACAAGGGCCCGTTCGATGCGCGTCCTAAAGATGACATGGGCATCGGTTTCGCCCGTATCCATGTCAACGATGACGTGAAGAAAAACGCCGAGGCGGTCAACGCTGCCAACAATGTGACTGAGTACGAGGATCCACTGTTCTCGCCACTGCGGACCACTGAATACAACTACGAACTCAACTACGGCTTCCACGTTACCAACTGGCTGACCGTGCGTCCTAACCTGCAATACGTCACTCACCCAGGCGGTGTGGATGAAGTCGACAACGCGCTGGTAGCCGGCCTGAAAATTCAGTCGGTGTTCTAACGCTGTTGCGATAAGCTCCTCTCTATGTGCGCATGTTTGCGGACAGCCAAGGCTGTCCGCTTTTTTTTGGGAGGCCTTAGAGGGCCTGTGGCGCACTGGGCACAACAGTAAGAGTACCCCCATTGATTTTCAGGACCGTGGCACATGCATGAGCATCCGCTACAACGCTTCTTCAAATCCTTGCGCGAACGTCCGGTGTTTGCGTGGGAGCGCTATCAGAAGCGCGACGTGTTGGTGATCGACCATCCGCTGTGTCAGGCCGTGTTCAGTCGCCAGGGCGCGCAGTTGCTGCACTTCCAGCCAACGGGTCAAAAACCCTGGCTGTGGTGCGCGGCGAAGTGGCCGCAGGTCGGCGCGATTCGGGGTGGCGTGCCGGTGTGCTGGCCGTGGTATGGCCGTCATCCGAGCGAGAATGCGTGGCCATCTCATGGCTGGGCGCGGTTGATCGACTGGAAGCTGCTCGACAGCCGCCATGACGACGATGGCGTGCGATTGCACTGGCAGCTTCAATTGTGTGACTGGCAAGTGGACTTGCACGCCCACCTTGGCGAACGCATGGAATTGCGCCTGAGCACCGAGCATCAGGACGACATGCCGTGCCAGTTGAGCCAGGCTTTGCATGCTTACTGGCGTATTGGCGATGTCAGCGAGATAGCGCTGTCTGGGCTCGATGGCGTGCAGGGTTACGACCATTTGAATCGCCAGAGTTGTCAGCAGGATGGTGAGTTGAGGGTCGATGGCGGGTGCCAGCGAGTGTTCCAGCAAGACGGCGAATTGCAACTCAAGGACCACGCCTGGCAGCGTGAGTTGTGCATCGATACGGGTGACGAGGCGGACACGGTGGTCTGGCATCCGGGCTCGCGGCCGTTGCTGGGGGTGAGCTGGAATGAAATATCAGAGTTTGTGTGTGTGGAAGCGGCCAGTGGCGGCACCCACAGCCTGAGCCTGGCGCCGGGACAGAAGGCGCATTTGAGTTTGCAGGCGCGGGTAGGGGCTTAGCGCAGATCAAAAGATCGCAGCCTCGTTTCACTCGACAGCTCCTACAGG
>NZ_JBFUBK010000038.1:0-52596 GCF_056405815.1 Pseudomonas sp. P1_F1_2
GTGGGAACGCCTCTTAGGACGCTCTGCGTCCACTGTGACGCGGAGCGTCACGGGATACATTCCCACGCAGAGCGTGGGAACGATCAATCACTTACTCTTCTTCTTTCTCTTTGACTGGCGCAGGCGGCGGACGCAGACCGATTTCTGCGGTCAACTTGAGTTCCTTGCCGTTACGCATCACCTGAACCGTGACCTTGTCGGTCGGTTTGATCCGCGCGACCTGATTCATGGAGCGGCGACCGTCGCCGGCCGGTTCGCCGTCGATGCTAAGTATTACGTCACCCAGTTGCAGGCCGGCCTTCTGCGCCGGACCGTCACGGAAAATCCCCGCGACCACAATCCCCGGACGCCCCGACAGACCAAACGACTCGGCCAGTTCCTGAGACAGCGGTTGCACTTCAATCCCGAGCCAGCCACGAATCACCTGGCCGTGTTCAATGATCGACTTCATCACTTCCATCGCCAGTTTGACCGGGATCGCGAAACCGATGCCTTGCGAGCCGCCGGACTTGGAGAAGATCGCGGTGTTGATGCCGGTCAGGTTGCCGTTGGCATCCACCAGTGCACCGCCGGAGTTGCCGGGGTTGATGGCGGCGTCGGTCTGGATGAAGTCTTCATAGTTGTTCAGGCCTAGCTGATTACGCCCGGTGGCGCTGATGATGCCCATGGTTACGGTCTGGCCGACACCGAACGGGTTGCCGATGGCCAGCGAGACGTCGCCGATGCGGATGTTGTCGGAACGACCGATGGTGATCGACGGGAGGGACTTGAGGTCGATCTTCAAGACCGCGAGATCGGTTTCCGGATCGCTACCGATCACTCGGGCCAGGGTTTCACGACCGTCCTTGAGCGCCACGACAATCTGGTCGGCACCGGTGGTCACGTGGTTATTGGTCAGGATGTAGCCTTCCGGGCTCATGATCACGCCGGAGCCCAGGCTCGATTCCATGCGCTTTTGCTTGGGCGAGTTATCACCGAAGAAGCGGCGGAACTGTGGGTCTTCGAACAGCGGATGATTGGGTTTGTTGATGACTTTGGTGGTGTACAGGTTGACCACGGCTGGCGCGGCGGTGACCACGGCGTCGGCATAGGACACCGGCCCCTGTTGCACGCCGGTCGTTTGCGGTGCTTGCTGCAAATTCACGTCTAGGCTCGGAAGCCCGACCCACTGCGGGTAACGCTGAATTATCAAAAGAGCGATAAGCACGCCAGCCAACAGCGGCCAGCCGGAAAAACGCAGCGCCTTGAGCATTAAGCACGTCCTGAAAGGTTGCAGGCGGTATGAGACCGCCCATAATGTCGCGCATTATACGAGGCCGAGCACGCCTCTGAACGGGATATTTAGGAGTCTTTTATGGCCGTCGCCCTGAGCACCCTGGTTGAAGAAGCCGACCGTTACCTCTCCAGCGCCAAGATTGCTGATTACTGCCCCAACGGTTTGCAGGTCGAGGGCCGGCCGCAAGTGATGCGTATCGTCAGCGGTGTCACCGCCAGCCAGGCGCTGCTGGACGCCGCCGTCGAAGCTCAGGCCGACCTGGTACTGGTGCATCACGGCTATTTCTGGAAGGGCGAGAACCCGTGCATCACCGGCATGAAGCAGCGTCGGTTGAAAACCTTGCTCAAGCACGACATCAGCCTGTTGTCCTACCATTTGCCGCTGGATCTGCACCCGGACGTGGGCAATAACGTGCAATTGGCCAGGCAGTTGGACATTACGGTCGAAGGGCCGCTGGATCCGGACAATCTGAAAGTCGTCGGCCTGGTCGGCTCGTTGAGTGAACCGATGACGCCGCGTGATTTCGCCCGCCGTGTCCAGGAAGTCATGGGCCGCGAGCCGCTGCTGATCGAAGGTAGCGAGATGATTCGCCGGGTTGGCTGGTGCACCGGTGGTGGCCAGGGGTACATCGATCAGGCGGTGCTCGCCGGTGTCGACCTGTACCTCAGTGGCGAAGCCTCCGAGCAGACGTTCCACAGCGCGCGGGAAAACGACATCAGCTTCATCGCCGCCGGCCATCACGCCACCGAGCGTTATGGCGTGCAGGCGCTGGGGGACTATCTGGCGCGAYGCTTTGCGCTGGAACACATCTTCATCGATTGCCCCAATCCCATCTGATGACCTGCCTCCCTTGTAGGAGCAAGGCTTGCCCGCGATAGCGATCTCAAGGACGCCATCGCCGGCAAGCCGTGCTCCTACAGGAGATCGCCATTCACCAGCCCAAACGAGGGGGTATATTCATATACCCTTTCGATCTAGTTGGCGTCCTGATTAGAAGAGGTCGCTGTGCTAGGATTCCTCGCTCGAACACGGCCCGCTGGCCGTCCATAAGATCGTTTTCGTGAGTAGCCATGGTCGACAAACTGACGCATCTGAAACAGCTGGAGGCCGAAAGCATCCACATCATCCGCGAGGTCGCCGCCGAGTTCGATAACCCGGTGATGCTGTACTCCGTCGGTAAAGACTCCGCCGTGATGCTGCACCTTGCGCGCAAGGCATTCTTCCCGGGCAAACTTCCGTTTCCGGTGATGCACGTCGACACCCAGTGGAAGTTCAAGGAAATGTACGCGTTCCGCGACCGCATGGTTGAAGAACTCGGCCTTGACCTGCTGGTGCACGTTAACCCCGATGGCGTCGCGCAGGGCATCAACCCGTTGACCCACGGCAGTGCCAAACACACCGATATCATGAAAACCGAAGGCCTCAAGCAGGCTCTCGACAAGTACGGTTTCGACGCCGCTTTCGGTGGTGCCCGTCGTGACGAAGAGAAGTCCCGTGCCAAAGAGCGCGTGTATTCCTTCCGCGACACCAAGCACCGCTGGGACCCGAAAAACCAGCGCCCGGAGCTGTGGAACGTCTACAACGGCAACGTCAACAAGGGCGAATCGATTCGCGTGTTCCCGTTGTCGAACTGGACCGAACTGGACATCTGGCAGTACATCTACCTCGAAGGCATCCCGATCGTGCCGCTGTATTTCGCCGCCGAGCGCGATGTCATCGAGATGAATGGCACCTGGATCATGATCGACGACGATCGCCTGCTCAATCACCTGAGCGATGAAGACAAGGCGCGTATCGTCAAGAAGAAGGTCCGTTTCCGTACGCTGGGCGACTACCCGTTGACCGGTGCGGTCGAGTCCGAGGCTGTCACGCTGACCGACATCATTCAGGAAATGCTCCTGACGCGAACTTCCGAACGCCAGGGCCGGGTCATCGATCACGATGGCGCAGGCTCGATGGAAGAAAAGAAACGTCAGGGTTATTTCTAAGGGGTTGTCATGTCGCACGTATCTGATTTGATCAGCGAGGACATCCTCGCCTACCTGGGCCAGCACGAACGCAAGGAAATGCTGCGCTTTCTGACCTGTGGCAACGTCGACGACGGCAAGAGCACCCTGATCGGGCGCCTGCTGCACGACTCCAAGATGATCTACGAAGATCACCTGGAAGCCATTACCCGCGACTCGAAGAAAGTTGGCACCACCGGCGATGACATCGACCTGGCATTGCTGGTCGACGGCCTGCAGGCCGAGCGCGAGCAAGGCATCACCATCGATGTCGCCTACCGGTATTTCTCCACCGCCAAACGCAAATTCATCATCGCCGACACCCCCGGCCATGAGCAGTACACCCGCAACATGGCCACCGGTGCGTCTACCTGTGACCTGGCGATCATCCTGATCGACGCCCGTTACGGTGTGCAGACCCAGACCCGTCGCCACAGCTTCATCGCCTCGTTGCTGGGTATCAAACACATCGTGGTGGCCGTCAACAAGATGGACATCAATGGCTTTGACCAAAGCATCTTCGAGTCGATCAAGGCCGATTACCTGAAGTTCGCTGAAGGCATCGCCTTCAAGCCGACCACCATGGCCTTCGTGCCGATGTCGGCCCTCAAGGGCGACAACGTGGTGAACAAATCCGAGCGCTCGCCGTGGTACACCGGCCAGTCGCTGATGGAAATTCTGGAAACCGTCGAGATCGCCAGCGATCGCAACTACACCGATTTGCGTTTCCCGGTGCAGTACGTCAACCGTCCGAACCTGAACTTCCGTGGTTTCGCCGGCACCCTGGCCAGCGGCGTTGTGCACAAGGGCGACGAAGTCGTTGTGCTGCCGTCGGGCAAGAGCAGCCGCGTGAAATCCATTGTCACTTTCGAAGGTGAGCTGGAGCATGCAGGTCCGGGTCAAGCGGTGACGCTGACCATGGAAGACGAGATCGACATCTCCCGCGGCGATCTGTTGGTACACGCCGACAACCTGCCGCAAGTGACTGACGGCTTCGACGCCATGCTGGTGTGGATGGCCGAAGAGCCAATGCTGCCGGGCAAGAAGTACGACATCAAGCGCGCCACGACATACGTGCCGGGTTCGATCACCAGCATCGTCAACCGCGTTGACGTGAACACCCTGGAAGAAGGCCCTGCCAGTGCCTTGCAACTGAACGAGATCGGTCGGGTCAAGATCAGTCTCGACGCGGCCATCGCGCTGGACGGTTACGCGAGCAACCGCACCACCGGTTCGTTCATCGTCATTGATCGCTTGACCAATGGCACCGTCGCCGCTGGCATGATCATCGCTCAGCCAGTGGCGCCGGGCAGCAGCACGCATCACGGCAAACTCGCACACGTCGCCACCGAAGAACGCGCCCAGCGCTTCGGCCAGCAACCGGCCACCGTGTTGTTCAGCGGCTTGTCAGGCGCTGGCAAAAGCACCCTGGCCTACGCGGTTGAACGCAAGCTGTTCGACTTGGGCCGTGCAGTGTTTGTGCTCGATGGCCAGAACCTGCGTCACGACCTGAACAAAGGTCTGCCACAGGACCGCGCCGGGCGTACCGAGAACTGGCGTCGTGCCGCGCACGTTGCGCGTCAGTTCAACGAAGCCGGTTTGCTGACCCTGGCGGCGTTCGTTGCCCCAAGTGCCGAAGGGCGTGAACAGGCCAAGGAACTGATCGGCAAAGAGCGTCTGCTGACGATTTACGTCCAGGCCTCGCCGACCGTGTGTGCCGAGCGTGATCCACAAGGCCTTTACGCGGCGGCTGGCGACAACATCCCGGGCGATTCCTTCCCGTACGACGTGCCGCTGGATGCCGACCTCGTGGTCGACACCCAATCGTTGTCGCTGGAAGAAAGCGTCAAGCAAGTGCTGGACCTGCTGCGTCAGCGCGGCGCGATCTAAGCGCTAAACGCAAAAAAGAAACCCGCCGATGAGTGATCATCGGCGGGTTTTTTTGTGTCCCCAAGATCGCCATCGCGGGCAAGCCTTGCTCCTACGGATTTCGGGTGGCCGCGCCATATGGCACGACGAAAAACTGTAGGAGCATGGCTTGCCCGCGATGAGGCCCTTCCGGAACCTGGTTCACTTGGCCGGATACTCCCGATGCATCTGCTCCAGCAACGCATCCTTGTCCAGCCACAGCTGATTGATCCAGCCCTGAAACTGCAATCGGTAATCGCCGTCCTGATCGTAATTCTTGCCAATGTACTGCGGCGGGATTTTCAGTTCCTGAAAATGCACCACCACGTCCGCCACGTTCCCGCACAACAGGTCCCAAAAACCGGGACGCCCCGCGGGGTAGTGGATGGTCACATTGACGATGGATTCGAGTTGCTCGCCCATGGCGTCCAGCACAAAGGCAATGCCGCCGGCCTTGGGTTTGAGCAGGTAGCGAAACGGTGATTGCTGCTGCGCGTGCTTGGCCTTGGTGAAGCGCGTGCCTTCGACAAAGTTGAAAATCCCCACCGGATTATTGCGAAACTTCGCGCACGTCTTGCGGGTGGTTTCCAGGTCTTTGCCTTTCTTCTCCGGGTGCTTTTCCAGATAGGCCTTGGAGTAGCGCTTCATGAATGGAAAGCCCAGCGCCCACCAGGCCAGACCAATGACCGGCACCCAGATCAGCTCCTGCTTGAGAAAGAACTTCAGCGGTTGGATACGTCGGTTGAGCACGTATTGCAGCACCAGAATGTCGACCCAGCTCTGGTGGTTACTGGTGATCAGGTAGGAATGTTGATAGTCCAGACCTTGCAGGCCGCTGAGGTGCCAGCGCGTGCGGCGGACCAGATTCATCCAGCCTTTGTTGAGGCTGATCCAGGCTTCATGGGTATGGCTCATCAACCAGCCCGCAATCCGCTGCGTGAAGGCAAACGGCAAAACCTTGACGAGTGCCACGCAGAACAGAAAGGAGCAGAGCAAAATCGTGTTCAGTGCCAACAACAACGATGCAATCACGCCGCGCACGGCGGCAGGCAGGAAATCCAGCATTTAAACATCCATAGGTCGGTTGGCAGCCTGGATCGCGGTCAACGCGATGGTGTAGACGATGTCGTCGACTTGCGCACCGCGCGGCAGGTCGTTCACCGGTTTGCGCAGGCCTTGCAACATCGGGCCGAGGCTGACGCAATCGGCGCTGCGCTGCACGGCTTTGTGGGTGGTGTTGCCGGTGTTGAGGTCGGGGAACACGAACACTGTGGCGCGACCGGCGACCTGACTGTTGGGGGCCAGTTGTCGGGCCACCGTTTCGTTGGCGGCGGCGTCGTACTGCAGAGGGCCGTCGATCAACAGCGAGTTTTGCTGCTCGTGGGCGAGCAACGTTGCTTCGCGCACTTTCTCGACTTCTTCGCCGCTGGCCGATTCACCGCTGGAGTAGCTGATCATCGCCACGCGCGGGGTGATGCCGAACGCGGCCGCCGAGTCGGCGCTTTGCAGGGCGATCTCGGCCAGTTCGATGGCGCTCGGGTGCGGGTTCATCACGCAGTCGCCGTAGACCAGCACTTCTTCAGGGAACAGCATGAAGAACACCGACGACACCAGCGTGCAGCCCGGCGCGGTTTTGATCAGTTGAAGGGCCGGTCGGATGGTATTGGCGGTGGAGTGGATGACACCGGACACGAGACCGTCGACTTCATCCAGCGCCAGCATCATGGTGCCGATCACAACAGTGTCTTCCAGTTGCTGCTCGGCCATCGGTGCGTTGAGGCTTTTGCTTTTGCGCAGGGCAACCATCGGCTCGACATAGCGCTCGCGGATCAGGTCCGGGTCGAGAATCTCCAGCCCGGGTGGCAGCTCGATGCCTTGGGCGCGAGCGACGGCTTCGACGTCCGCCGGTTTGGCCAGCAACACGCAACGGGCAATGCCACGCGCCTGACAGATCGCTGCCGCTTGCACGGTCAGCGGCTCGCTGCCTTCTGGCAGCACGATGCGCTTGTTGGCAGCCTGGGCGCGCTGGATCAATTGATAGCGGAATACGGCGGGCGACAGGCGCATCTCACGCGGGGTACCGCAGCGCTGGTGCAACCAGTTGGCGTCGAGGTGGCTGGCGACGAAGTCGGTAATGATCTCCGCACGCTCGCGGTCATCGATAGGAATTTCCTTGTTCAAGCCATTGAGCTGGTTGGCGGTGTCGTAGGAGCCGGTGCTCACCGACAACACCGGCAACCCCGCCTGCAAGGCGCCACGGCACAGGTCCATGATGCGCGGGTCGGGCAGGGTGTCGCTGGTCAGCAGCAGGCCGGCCAAGGGCACGCCGTTCATGGCCGCGAGGCTGACGGCCAGGATGATGTCATCGCGGTCGCCGGGGGTGACCACCAGCACGCCGGGCTTGAGCAGTTCCACGGTGTTGCGCATGGTGCGGGCGCAGATGATGATTTTGGTCATGCGCCGGGTTTCGTAGTCACCGGCATTGAGAATCTGCGCGCCCATCAGATCAGCCACATCGCGGGTGCGCGGGGCGTTCAATTCCGGCTGGTACGGGATGCACCCCAACAGGCGGAAATCACCGCTGCGCAGCAATGGCGAGTGTTCTTTCAAGCGCGTGGCGAAGACATCCATGCTTTCGTCGGTCTTGACCTTGTTGAGGATCACGCCGAGGACTTTCGGGTCTTTTGGGCCGCCGAACAATTGCGCCTGCAATTCCACGCGCCCGGAGAGCTCGGTCAGCACTTCGTTTTCCGGTGCCGAGACCAGGATCACATCGGCGTCGAGGCTTTTCGCCAGGTGCAGATTCACCCGTGCGGCGTAGCTGGCGCTGCGGGTCGGGACCATGCCTTCGACGATCAGCACGTCTTTGCCGACAGCGGCTTGCTGGTAGAGGGTGATGATTTCTTCGAGCAACTCATCGAGTTGACCATCGCCGAGCATGCGCTCGACATGCGCCAGGCCCAGCGGTTGCGGTGGCTTCAAACCGTGGGTGCGCGCTACCAGTTCGGTGGAGCGTTCCGGCCCGGTATCACCCGGATGGGGCTGGGCAATCGGTTTGAAAAAGCCGACCTTGAGACCGGCACGCTCAAGCGTGCGCACCAGCCCGAGGCTGATAGACGTCAGACCCACACCAAAGTCGGTGGGCGCGATAAAAAAAGTTTGCATGCGAATTCTCTAAGGGTGCATGGCAATGGCGATCATCTATATCTGACGATCTGCCGCAATTCAGTCGCCAAGGTTATCGCTAACCGAGCCTTGTGCGCACCAACCGCAATCAAAGGGCTGGCCTATTTTTTCAATACGTTGCGCGGGGTCCTGCACCCAGGCACGCGATTGCCACGGCGGCTGGTGACGCAGGTGCTGGGTGTGGCCGCAGGAAAGCTCGGCCACCCAATGCCCGTCCTCATCCTGATGGAAACCTGTGACCGTTACGCCCTGCGCCGCGAACCTTCCGTCCGGGTTGTGTTCGCTTTCGCGCGATTGCTTCGCTAAACTTGGCCTTTCATCATTCTTATGCAAAAGGTCTCGCCCCATGCTGATCGCCGCCAATAAGGCTGTCTCCATCGACTATACCCTGACCAACGACGCTGGTGAGGTCATCGACAGCTCCGCCGGCGGCGCGCCGCTGGTCTACCTGCAAGGCGCAGGCAACATCATCCCGGGCCTGGAAAAGGCTCTGGAAGGCAAAACCGTTGGCGACGAGCTGACCGTAGCCGTTGAACCTGAAGACGCTTACGGCGAATACGCTGCCGAACTGGTCAGCACCCTGAGCCGCAGCATGTTCGAAGGCGTTGATGAGCTGGAAGTGGGCATGCAGTTCCACGCTTCCGCTCCGGACGGCCAGATGCAGATCGTCACCATTCGCGATCTGGACGGCGACGACGTCACCGTTGACGGCAACCACCCGTTGGCCGGTCAGCGCCTGAATTTCCAGGTCAAGATCATCGACATCCGTGATGCCAGCCAAGAAGAAATCGCTCATGGTCACGTCCATGGCGAAGGTGGCCATCACCACTGATTTTCTGCGCTAAGCTCAGAGTACTGGAGAGGCGCCCTAGGGCGCCTTTTTAGTCCGCGGCTGTCCTTGGCGGCATTGCCAAGTGGCTGTTTCGAGAAGAACACGGGAATTTGGAGTTCGTCATGAGTGCTTTTCACGACCTTAAGTTGACAGCCCTGGATGGACAAGACCTACCGCTGGCGCCCTTCAAGGGGCAAGTCGTGCTGGTGGTCAACGTCGCCTCCAAATGTGGCTTGACCCCACAGTACGCGGCGCTGGAAAACCTTTATCAGCAGTTCAAAGCCAAAGGTTTCAGCGTTCTGGGTCTGCCGTGCAACCAGTTTGCCGGGCAGGAGCCGGGTTCCGAGCAAGAGATCCAGGAGTTTTGCAGCCTCAACTATGGCGTGACTTTTCCGTTGTCCAGCAAGCTGGAAGTCAACGGTCATGAGCGTCATCAGTTGTATCGCCTGCTGGCGGGCGAGGGTGCGGAATTCCCGGGTGACATTACCTGGAACTTCGAAAAATTCCTGCTGGGCAAGGACGGTCGTGTGCTGGCGCGGTTTTCCCCGCGCACGGCGCCGGATGATCCGACGATCGTTCATGCGATCGAAAAAGCGTTGAGCTGAACTCACAAGAAACGCAGCCTCGGCTGCGTTTTTTTATKCCTGCCTTTTGACCCTTAATCACCCAGATCAATAGTGCTGTGCATCGCTGGCAACTCCGCATATTATCGTCGTCATAAAATTACGTCCCGTCGATATCGTTTTCGTGGAGTGCCCCATGTCCGTCAAAGCCTTGTTCAAACCGTTCCACCTCGGCACCCTTGAGCTGCCGACCCGCGTTGTCATGGCGCCGATGACCCGTTCGTTTTCGCCGGGTGGCGTACCCAATTCCAAAGTGATCGAATACTACCGTCGTCGTGCTGCGGCCGGCGTGGGTCTGATCATCACCGAAGGCACGACCGTCGGCCACAAGGCGTCGAACGGCTACCCCAATGTGCCGCATTTCTACGGCGATGCCGCATTGGCCGGCTGGAAGAAAGTGGTCGATGCGGTCCACGCCGAAGGCGGCAAGATCGTTCCGCAACTGTGGCATGTCGGCAGTGTGCGTCGTATTGGCACTGAGCCGGACGCCAGCGTCCCGGGTTACGGCCCATCGGAAAAATTGAAGGACGGTCAGGTCGTGGTTCACGGCATGACTAAACAAGATATCCAGGACGTGATCGCCGCGTTCGCTCAAGCGGCCAAAGATGCCCAGAGCATTGGCATGGACGGCGTGGAAATCCATGGCGCCCACGGCTATCTCGTGGACCAGTTCTTCTGGGAAGGCAGCAACCAGCGCACCGACGAATACGGCGGTAGCCTGGCCAACCGTTCACGGTTTGCCATCGAGCTGATTCAGGCTGTGCGTGCAGCGGTCGGCGAAGGTTTCCCGATCATCTTCCGCTTCTCGCAGTGGAAACAGCAGGATTACACCGCGCGCCTGGTGCAAACCCCGCAAGCGTTGGGTGAGTTCCTCAAGCCATTGTCCGACGCTGGCGTGGACATTTTCCACTGCTCGACGCGCCGTTTCTGGGAGCCGGAATTCGACGGTTCCGAGCTGAACCTGGCCGGCTGGACCCGCAAACTCACGGGCAAGCCGACCATCACCGTGGGCAGCGTTGGCCTGGACGGCGAGTTCCTGCAGTTCATGGTCAACACCGACAAGATCGCTCAACCGGCCAGTCTGGAAAAGCTGCTGGAGCGTTTGAACAACGACGAATTCGACCTGGTGGCCGTGGGGCGCGCATTGTTGGTCGACCCGGACTGGGCGCAGAAAGTACGCGACGGTCGTGAAGAAGACATCCTGCCGTTCAGCCGCGAAGCGTTGATGTCGCTGGTTTAAGCAGCGACCGCACTGACGCTATCGCGGGCAAGCCTTGCTCCTACGGTTCTTTGTCGAATACCAATGTGTGAATCGACACAACACCGTAGGAGCAAGGCTTGCCCAAGATGCTTTTAAGGCAAAAACGCTGCATCGGGTAGGGGTTGCCCCTGCATGCAAGCCCCGCGCAACTGCCCTTCAAACTGCTCGATAATCGCGGCCCAGCCCTGGCGACTCGCATGCTGGCGCGCATTGAGCCGCACACACCGCAAGGTTTCGCGCTCTTCCAGCAACCACGCCGCAGCATCACAAAAGGCTTCTTCATCCCCCGGCATCGCCAGCACGCCGTTGTAGCCATGGCGGATATGCTGCGCCGCTGCCGCCTGGTCGTACGCCACCACGCCCAATCCCGACGCCAATGCTTCAAGCACCACATTGCCAAAGGTTTCGGTCATGCTTGGAAATAGAAATACGTCCCCCGATGCGTAATGACTGGCCAGCGCCTCACCGCGTTGTGAGCCACAGAAAACCGCCTCGGGAAGGTCCTGCTCCAGCGCTGCTCGTTGTGGGCCGTCACCGATGACGATCAAGCGTATGTTGCGCTGTGGATAAGTGGCTTTCAGCGAGTCGAAACTGCGTTTGAGCAAGCCCAGGTTTTTCTCGGGAGCCAAGCGCCCGACATGAATGACCGCAATGTCATCCTCGGCCAAGCCCCACTGTTCGCGCAGCGATACCTGCCTTTTGCTCGGATGAAACAATTGGCTGTCGACACCCCGGGAAAGCAAGGCCAGACGCTCGAAATGTCGGCGTTCAAGCTCCAGTCGCTGACTGGGGCTCGGCACCAGGGTCAGGGTCGAGCGGTTGTGAAACCAGCGCAGGTAGTGCGTCAGCAAACGAGTCAACAACCCGAGCCCGTATTGGCTGGAGTACTGCTGAAAGTTGGTGTGAAAGCCGCTCACCACCGAAATCCCCAATCGCCGTGCTGCGCGTAATGCGGACAAGCCCAGAGGCCCTTCGGTGGCGATGTACAGCACGTCGGGGCGATGACGCGTCCAGCGCCTCAACAGTTTATGCATCGACGACTGGCCCCATTGCAGGCCGGGATAGCCCGGTAGCGGCCAGCCTCGACACAACAGCAAATCATCGTCACTGCTCAACTGCTGATCCCCCCCCTGGCGAGGCCGCACCAATTCCACCTGGTGCCCGCGCGCGCGCAAACCGTCGCACAAACGGCCAAGGGTGTTGGCCACGCCGTTGATTTCCGGAGGGAATGTTTCGGTGATCAGAGTGATATGCAGAGCTGTCGTCATGACCTCAGTGTCGGCTGAGGCCATGTCGTCATTGTGGCGCTTTGATGATGGATTTGTGACTCGGTCAGCGCTGGGCCACCAGATTTTCCGCCCCGCGCTCACGCACCCAGAACAGCGTCGCCCCGGCCACGGCGGCCGGCATCATCAAAATGTTCACCACCGGGATCAGCAGCACCAGATACACGCTGCCGCCGAAACTCATGCTCTGCCAGCGCTTCTGCCGCAGCCAGGCGAGCATTTCATTCCAGCCGAGTTTGTGGTTATCCGCCGGGTAGTCGATGTACTGGATCGCCATCATCCACACCCCGAACAGTAGCCACAGCGGTGCTGCAATGATGTTCACCACCGGGATGAAGGACAGGATAAACAGCCCGATTGCCCGTGGCAGGAAGTAGCCGAGTTTGCGCATTTCCCGGGAGAGGGTGCGCGGGATCATGGCGATCAGTTCGCCCCAGCTGAAAGTCGGGAAGTCGTCGGTGCCACGCACCACCACTTCGACTTTCTCCGCAAGGAAGCCATTGAACGGCGCGGCGATGACGTTGGCGAGCATGGTGAAGGTGAAGAACACCATCAACACCACCAGCACCACAAAAATCGGCCAGAGGATGTAGCTGAGAAAACTCAGCCAGTCGGGTAGGGTCGGCATCAGCGTATCGACCCACAGACTGAACTGATGGCCGGCCAGATAAATCAATCCGACGAACAGCACCAGGTTGATTGCCAGCGGCAACAAGACAAACAAACGCAGGCTGGGGCTCAGGACCAGCTTGAGGCCTTCGCGCAGGTATTGCGGGCCGGACAGGGCGGGTGCGGGCATAACGTGCTCCGGGCAGAGGGAAACGCGCCGACCTTACCGGCTTTGTCGGAAGGGGGAAAGCGCGGTCGCTGAATCGACATTCACTGTAACAAAGACGTTTATATAGTCGCTGCGGTGGGATAGAGACCACCTATGAGCTGGATTGTTAAACCGTATTTCCTTAATCTTCGCCCCCTCGATACGCTGCACCCAATCTTTTTGCAGGACTGTCGAACTCAAGCCTTCCCCAAGGTAACCACGGTCCTTTTTTATTCCCGCCGGCAACCCGGCGTTCCGCGCCTGATGTTCAGGGCCGGTCAACAGGAGCAGGTCATGTCTGAAGTCCGTCATTCGCGAGTGATTATTCTCGGTTCCGGCCCTGCCGGTTACAGCGCTGCGGTCTACGCCGCCCGTGCCAACCTCAAGCCACTGCTGATCACCGGCATGCAGGCCGGTGGTCAACTGACCACCACCACCGAAGTCGACAACTGGCCGGGCGACGTCCACGGCCTGACCGGCCCGGCGCTGATGGAACGCATGAAAGAACACGCCGAGCGCTTTGAGACCGAGATCGTTTTCGATCACATCAATGCCGTGGACTTTGCTTCCAAGCCTTACACCCTGATCGGCGACAGCGCAAAGTACACCTGCGACGCGCTGATCATCGCCACCGGTGCCAGCGCTCGCTACCTGGGCCTGCCGTCCGAAGAAGCGTTCATGGGCAAAGGCGTTTCGGCCTGCGCGACCTGCGATGGTTTCTTCTATCGCAACAAGCCGGTGGCTGTGGTCGGCGGTGGCAACACCGCGGTTGAAGAAGCGCTGTACCTGGCCAACATCGCCAGCACAGTGACCCTGATCCACCGTCGTGAAACCTTCCGCGCCGAGAAGATCCTGATCGACAAGCTCAATGCCCGGGTTGCCGAAGGCAAGATCATCCTGAAGCTGAACGCCAACCTGGACGAAGTACTGGGCGACAACATGGGCGTCACCGGTGCACGCCTGAAGAACAACGATGGCAGCTTCGACGAACTGAAAGTCGACGGCGTGTTCATCGCCATCGGCCACACCCCGAACACGTCGTTGTTCGAAGGTCAGCTGACGTTGAAAGACGGCTACCTGGTGGTGCAAGGCGGCCGTGAAGGCAACGCAACAGCGACCAGCATCGAAGGTATCTTCGCCGCCGGTGACGTGGCTGACCACGTTTACCGTCAGGCCATCACCTCGGCCGGCGCTGGCTGCATGGCCGCTCTGGACACCGAGCGTTACCTGGACGACCTGCAGAACGCCAAGTTCTGAGATCGTTGAAATGAAAAACCGGCTTCGCAGCCGGTTTTTTTATGCCCGCGATTCAGTGACCAATCAAAGAACCTGTAGGAGTGAGCCTGCTCGCGATAGCAGTTAATCATTCAGCATTGATGTTGACTGACACTCCGCCATCGCGAGCAAGCTCGCTCCCACAGGGATTTTGGGTTCAGGCCAATTTGTTCAGGCACGCTTCAAGAATATCCAGGCCTTCCTCCAGCACCGCCGCTTCGGTGGTCAATGGCGCCAACAGTCGAATGATATGGCGCGACTTGCCGCTGGGCATCAGCAGCAAACCGGCGTCTCGCGCCAACGCCAGCAGTTGCGTCAACTGGGCGGGTGCCGGTGTGCCATCGGCATGGGCCAGTTCAATTCCGCGCATCGCGCCAACACCGGTCAAACGACCCAGATACGGTGAAAGTTTGCTGTCGCACCAAGCTTTGTAGCGGCTGACAATCGCTTCTTCCTGCTGCGCGCCCCAGGCTTGCAACTGTGTGTCGGTCATCTCATCCAGGGTCGCCAGCGCGGCGGCGCAGGCAATGGGGTTTCCCGAATAGGTGCCGCCCAGTCCGCCCTTGGGCAAGGTGTCGAGCAATGCCTTGCGCCCAACCACCGCACCCAGTGGTACGCCGCCGGCGATGCTTTTGCCCAGCAGAATCAGGTCCGGTTCGATGCCCAGCCGCGAGAACGCAAAACGCTGGCCGGTGCGGCCAAAACCGGACTGGATTTCGTCAGCGATCAGCACAATGCCCTTTTCATCACACAACCGTCGCAGCGACTGGGCGAACTCCACGTCCATCGCCAGGAAGCCTGCTTCGCCCTGTACCGGTTCGACGATGAAACACGCCACGTCATCAATGTCGATTTCGACGCTGAACAGGCGGTCCATGGCCTTCAAGGCTTCGGCGCAGGTCACGCCGTTGTCCTGGCTCGGGAAGGGCAGGTGATACACCGGCCCCGGCAATACGCCGACTTTCTGTTTGTAGGGCGCGACCTTGCCGTTGAGGTTCAGGGTGGCCAGCGTGCGGCCGTGGAAGGCGCCGTCGAACGCGATCACGGCGGTGCGGCCGGTGGCGCCGCGAACGATCTTCAGGGCGTTTTCCGCCGCTTCCGCGCCGCTGTTGGTGAGCATGCCGCTGACCGGATAGTCCACGGGAATGAACGCAGTCAGGCGATCCATCAGTTCGATGTAGGGCACATGCGGTGCTGCGTTGAAGGCGTAGTGGGTCAGCCGGGTGGCTTGCTCGCGAATGGCGTCGACGATGCGCGGGTGGCAATGGCCGAGGTTGAGTACGCCGATGCCGCCGACGAAGTCGATGTAGCGTTTGCCATCGGTGTCCCAGACCTCGGCATTTTTGCCGTGGCTGAGCGTGACAGGATGAACGATGTTGATCGACCGGCTGATGGATTCGCTGCTCATGGATGACCGACTCTGAAGAAGGGATGCTTCTTTTTATCTAAGCCGTGAGCAGCGCTGCCCGGCAAACGAAATAAAGTTGCCGGGTCAATCTTAAAAGTCGGGATGTGTTGTGGCTCTTGTAGGAGCGCGGCTTGCCGGCGATGGCGTCTCTGTGATCGCCATCGCGAGCAAGCTTTGCTCCCACAGAAAAAGCGTTTAGCGGCGAGTGAGCGGTTGCTGAGTGAACTTCACGCCGGCCAACCCATGGGCAATCAGTGCGCGGATATTGCCGTGATCACTGCCCTCAGGCGTTGCCACAACTGAGCGGTAGTGCTCGCCGAACGCCAGCAGCGCTTCTTCATCGCTCAGGCCTTCGAGCAGCGACAGGCCGAGCGTCTTGCACGAGCCTTCGTTCTGACCGGCCGCGTTTTCCACACCGCCGTTGTTGAATGCCTGAGGCTGGTAGTCGTAGCCGGCGGC
The DNA here is from genome assembly GCF_056405815.1 of Pseudomonas sp. P1_F1_2. NCBI lineage: Bacteria > Pseudomonadati > Pseudomonadota > Gammaproteobacteria > Pseudomonadales > Pseudomonadaceae > Pseudomonas > Pseudomonas sp. P1_F1_2. The sequence goes on from NZ_JBFUBK010000038.1 coordinate 16,338, forward strand.
GATGAACGCCAGGGTGTCGGCAAAAGCGTGTTCGCCGCTCTTGAGGCTGGCGCGCAGGGTGTTCAAATCACTCATTGGGTTTTCCTTTGGCAAACGCCGCCTGTTGTTCGGCGCTGGCTTCTTGCTGGTATTGGGCTTTCCATTCGGCGTACGGCATGCCGTAGACCACTTCGCGGGCGTCATCGAGGCTGACGTCGATCTGGCGTTCGTCGGCGGCGGCCTTGTACCACTTGGACAGGCAATTGCGGCAGAAACCGGAGAGGTTCATCAGGTCGATGTTCTGTACATCCTTGCGGCTGTCCAGATGGGCCACCAGCCGGCGAAAGGCGGCAGCTTCAAGTTCCAGGCGTTGTTGATCGTTCATGGCGAGCTCTGTCGGTCAAATCGTGGCGCGGATGATAAAAGTCTGACGGCCAATGCGCCAGACGCACTCAGCGGCTCGCCGCCAGGGTAATCGACACTGATTCGGCGAATCGCAGTGCATGAGGCTTGTCGACTTCAACCTCGGCGTACAGCACCGATTCGTTGGTCATTACCAGGTCCAGCAGTTCCTGGGTGAGCCGTTCGAGCAAGGCGAAACGATTGCCCTCCACGTGGGCAATGATCGCCTTGGTGATGGTGCGGTAGTTCAGCGCGTGATCGATATCGTTGTCGCGCACCGCTTCCTGGGCCGCATACAGGATGGTCAGGTTGATCAACACATCCTGCTTGTTGAGGATTTCATCCTCGTTGATTCCGATGTAGGTCCGCAGGCACAGGTCCTTGACCCGGATGCGCGCCATACCTGGTTGAAGTTGTGGCATTACGACTTGCTCCGTCCAATCAATTGCAGGAACTCCTGGCGGGTATTGCTCGACTCGCGGAAGGCGCCGAGCATCACTGAGGTGTTCATGGTCGAATTCTGTTTCTCGACGCCGCGCATCATCATGCACATGTGTCGCGCTTCGATGACCACCGCAACACCGGCGGCATTGGTCACCTGTTGTACTGCTTCGGCGATTTGCCGGGTAAGGTTTTCCTGGATTTGCAGGCGCCGGGCAAACATGTCCACCAGTCGCGCAATTTTCGACAGGCCCAACACCTTGCCCGTAGGAATATAAGCCACATGGGCCTTGCCGATGAAGGGCAGCATGTGATGCTCGCAGAGCGAGTACAACTCGATGTTGTCGACGATGACCATTTCATCATTGTCGGAGGCGAACAGCGCCCCGTTGACGATTTCTTCGACACTTTGTTCGTAGCCATGGCAGAGGTAGCGCATGGCTTTTGCCGCACGCGCCGGCGTGTCGATCAGGCCTTCGCGATCCGGGTTTTCACCGAGACCGATGAGGATCTCGCGATAGCTCTGGGACAGGGATAACGTCATGAAATATCCTCGCGAGGCCTCTTATTTGATGTGCCGTCCGCCGTTGACGGTCAGGGTGGTGCCGGTGACATACGGGTTGTCGAGCAAGTAGCGCAGGCTCTGGTAGATCACTTCGCTGCCGGGCTCAATGCCCAGGACGGATTTGGCCAGCGCCTTGGCGCGATAGGCCGCGTCGTCCTCGGGATTGAACATTAGCAGGGCGGGGGCGATACCGTTGACCTTGATTGTCGGCGCATATTTCGCGGCGAAGGACAGGGTAAGGCTGTCGAGCCCGGCTTTGCTGGCGCAGTAACCGATGTGCTGGCTACTGCCCTTGCGGGTCACGTCATCGCTGATGTGCACAATGTCTGCCGGAGTTGAGCGTTGCAGCAAGTCGGCACAGTGCAGGTTGATCAGGTAGGGCGCAAGCATGTGCACGCTGAACATGCGGCTGAAGGCTTCGGCCTCGGTGTCCGGCGTTTCGGCCAGCCATTCGGAAGCATTGTGGACAATCGCCCGCAGGCTGTCGGTATGGGTTTTCAGGTCGCTGATGAACGCGAGGATCCCGGCTTCAGTGGAGAAGTCGGCAAACACCGCGATGGCGCCCAGATCACGCAATGCCTGGACACCGGGGCGCTCGCTGCGGTAGCTGAAGATCACCCGATGGCCGTCTTCAATCAAACGCTGCGCACAATGCAGGCCGACACGCTGGCCGGCACCGGTGATGAGGATTGGGGCTGCGGAAGGGGTCATGAACGGCTCGCGTCGCGGTAAGAGCAAAACTATACCAGTGACGGGAGGCATGCACCTATTGTGGTAGTGAGCTTAGCGGTTTTGCGTGGACGGCCGGGCGGGCAACGGCCGTGTCGGTGTGGTGTTCAGCCAGTTGGCCAACAGGCGGGTCGACAAGGGAATGAAGAAGTAGACCATCAACGGCGTCAGGCACAACGTACTGATGAAAACCCGCGACAGCAGGCTCAGTTCGCTCAACAAAGGCCCCAGTACAAAGTTGAACAACAAGGACACCGGAAAGAATGCCAACCAGATCGCCACTGCCTGTTTCCAGCGTGGTGGGCGCTGTCCGACTGCGCCGAACCAGCCTTCAATGCCGCTGACCCGATGCTCGGTTGGATGGGCGAACAAATCGCTGCCACGGCCTAGCCATGCAGTACGCGAGGCGGAATGCTCCCAGGTGTGCAGGGTCTGCTCATCGGCAAAGCGGAAGATAATCTGGAACTCGTCATCACCGGCTGGCGGAGCGAGCACGCCAGAGCCGAGATAACCGGGAAAATCGGTGGCCAGTTGTTCGCCTTCGCGCAGCCAGGCAATCAGGTCTTGATAACGGCCATCGGCGACGCGACGCGCCACCATCAGCGTGACGGGGGAGGTAGACATTTTGTATCTCCGTAGGGCATTTGCGTTACACCGGATAGGCGTTTCGCCAGACGCAGCACCAGGGTGTCGGACTGCGTCTTGAGACAAGCAAGGATTATTCCTGAATCTGACCAATACACCAGAGACTTTCATGGTTTGCATGTGTTGAACATGCAGGGGGTAATGGAGTTAGAATGGGATCCAATTTTGCGCACCGGACGTACATCATCCAATGCCTGTCCTGACTGACGCTCCTCCTGCCGCTGAGGCAGATCCTTCCATCAATCGCGAAGAGCTGTTTCCCATTCGTGAGGTGGCGCGCCTGACGGGCATCAATCCCGTCACGCTGCGGGCATGGGAACGACGTTATGGCCTGATTCAGCCCACCCGCACCGAAAGTGGGCATCGGCTGTACTCGATGGTCGATGTCGAGAAGGTTCGCAGCATCCTTGGCTGGATTGACCGCGGTGTCGCGGTCAGCAAGGTTGGCAAGATTCTGGCCAGGACCGAACCTCCCAAGGCACTGGCGCAGTTCATTCCCAAGGAAGTCGTTCAGGCCGATTACGCCCATTGGCAGCAACAGGTCCAAGCGGCGGTGAGTTCCTTTGATGATGTTCAACTGGATCAAGTCTACGGGCAGATTTTTTCCACCTACTCCCAGGCAGTCGTTTTTCAGGACATTCTGATGCCGCTCTGGAAGTTGTTGTTACAACGCCAGGATCAATTCGGTTGCACCAGCGAATGGCTGTTTTTTGATGGGTTTCTGCGAGTTCGCGTATTGCAACGTTTGCTGCTGATGCGTAACGCGCAACCCCGGCGGGTGATCGTCAGTGCATTGGCAGGTCAGTGCCGAGAACTAGAGTTGTTGGTGGCCGCTCTGTTCGTGAGCAGTAATGAAATGGGGGTTCGGCTGCTGACGATTGGTCAGCCATTCGATGAGTTGCCGCTGGTATGCCAGCAGCTAAAACCGAAAGCGCTGGTGCTTTTTTCCAATCACGTGCCTTCAACTGATCTGCCACGACGGCTCAATCGTCTGGCGATGAGCCTGGATTGCCAGTTGTTTCTTGCCGGGGATACGTCGGAACTGGCTCAGGAAAGCCTGGCCGGTTCGTCGATTGGCTGTCTGGGCAATGAAGGCGCGGTGATGCGCCAGCGTCTGAAACAGTTCCTGGCGGGCAACCTCGATACCTGAGGTTCAGACATGCAACGCAGGGTGTGTCAGGCGATGCTGCTGAAGGATGAACTGGCGCAGGCGCTCGGTTTCATCTTTGTCGGACTGGCCCAGTTCATAGGCATAGAAACCGTGCTCGGTTTCACGCTCAAACGTGCCGCGCAACGCAATCCGTTCATAGCCTGAGGGGCTGAACCACAAGGCGAAGTGCTTGGGTGGTTTGGTCTTGTTGCGAACTTCCAGCAAAACCCCTTTGCAAGAGACTTCGTGCACATACATCGTGCCGGGCTGGCCTTTGGCATTCTCCAGCGCCACCGGCTCATCGAGCACCAGGCGCCAGGGTCGGACCATCGGCCCGTCTTCGTAAATGCTCGGCACACCCAAGCGCAAATGCAGCGCATGAAACTCGTCTTCCACCAGATGCAGCGGAAAGGTCATTTGCTGATTTTCAAAATTGGCCTGGATGGTGACTTGCTCATGAGCCGCGAGGCGCGTGAGCAAATCACGGATCTGCGATCCACCATTAACGAGCAAGCTCGACGTCGCATCCCGCACATTGAGTTGCGGGTTGTGTTGCATGGTCTGGATGAAGTCCAGTTCATCCTGGGTCAGGAGTGCGTCACGTTGCATGGCTTGCTCGAAAGTAGTAGTTACAAAGTCATTGGTGATTGTAGTTAATGACCACTAATTCGAAGTTTTGTTTGCACCGTTCGTCGCTTTCAGCGCAGCAAGTTCGGCGAGTGCCTCGGCCAGCTGTGTTTCCAGCTGTGCAACACGCTGCTGCGCTTTGACTTGAATCGTGACGTCTTTTTGCACCCCGACAAAATAAACCTGCCCATTGCCCGGATCTTTCACCGTCGAAAGCGACAGTTCGTTCCAGAAGGGCGTGCCGTCCTTGCGGTAGTTCCTGAGGATTTCCCGGCAGGAGCCTTTCGTGCTCAGCGCCTCGCGAATGGTTGGAAGCGCTTGCTGATCCCGATCGCCTGACTGCAGGAAACGGCAATCCTGGTAGAGGATCTCCTCGCTGGTGTACCCCGTCAGGTGTTCGAACGCCGGGTTGACGTAAATCAGGATGTTGTCCTGGTCGCCTTCCTTTTCTGCAATCACGATGCCGTCGTTGGAAGCGTTGATTGCCATTTGCAGCAGTTGAGCATTGATCATCGGAGAATCCTTTCCGGTTTGATTGAGCCTGCATTCTAAAAGAACAATACAGGTCGTGCTGTTAATATCCGGTCTTTCACTCAGTTTCAGGATCAGATTGATGAAAGTCGCCATCCTTTCCGGCTCGGTCTACGGCACGGCTGAAGAAGTTGCCCGTCACGCCGCGAATATTTTGAAAGCCGCCGGTTTCGAAACCCTGCACAACCCGCGTGCGTCACTGGCCGATGTCCTGGCTTTCGAACCGCAAGCGTTTCTGGCGGTGACATCGACCACCGGCATGGGTGAATTGCCGGACAACCTGCAACCGTTGTATTCGATGATTCGCGATCAATTGCCCGCAGCATGGCGCGGTCTGCCGGGAGCAGTCATCGCCCTGGGCGATGCGAGCTATGGCGATACTTTCTGTGGCGGCGGCGAACAAATGCGCGAACTGTTCGGTGAACTGGGGCTGCGCGAAGTGCTGCCGATGCTGCGTCTGGACGCCAGCGAAACGGTGACCCCGGAAACCGACGCCGAGCCGTGGCTGGCGGAATTGGTCAGCGTTTTGCGCTGAAGATGAAGCTCGTCATACTTCTGACGAGATCGCTGAATCTGTTCACTACAGGGTTACCAGCGTCGGTCCTTTGACATGGATCCAAGCTCATTGCGTCACTGACTCGCACGGCCATCAAGCTGGCTGCCAATGCAACTACACGAAGCCCGGGGGCTGACTAGACTGGTGTAACGACAGCACAACAATAAGAACAGGAGGTCTTGCCGTGAATGTTGCCCCCGTCCAGTCGCCCCACAGTGTCAGAGATAAGGTCAGCGCCGCCGAATGGCAAACCCGCGTCGATCTGGCCGCCTGTTATCGTTTGGTCGCCGCCCATGGCTGGGACGACCTGATCTTTACGCACATCTCGGCCAAGGTGCCGGGCACTGAAGACTTTCTGATCAACCCGTTTGGACTGATGTTCCATGAGATCACTGCATCAAGTCTGGTGAAGGTCGATCAAGCCGGCAACAAACTGATGGACAGTCCCTACGAGATCAATCCCGCCGGTTACACCATTCACAGCGCCGTGCATGAAGTTCGCCACGATGTGGTCTGCGTGCTGCACACCCATACGGCGGCCGGCGTGGCGGTGTCGGCGCAGAAGCAGGGCATTTTGCCGATCAGTCAGCAGTCCCTGTTTGTGCTGTCCAGCCTGGCTTATCACGCTTATGAAGGCGTTGCGCTGAACCATGAAGAGAAAGCGCGCCTGCAAGCCGACCTCGGTGAAAACAATTTCCTGATGCTGCACAACCACGGTCTGCTGACCTGTGGCAGCACCATCGCCGACACGTTCCTGATGATGTTTACCTTCCAGCGCGCCTGCGATATCCAGGTGCTGGCACAAAACGGCGGTGCCGAATTGATCGCCATCGAACCGCAGATTCTGGCGGGTGCCAAGGCGATGATTGCCGGTGTTACCAAAAGTGCTCAAGGGATGGGTGGCGCGCTGGCCTGGCCGGCGCTGCTACGCAAACTCGATCAACAAGACCCGGGTTATAAACTCTAATGCCACTCGCCGAGATCCCCCTGTGTGTCTGGCGCAAACGCGGCCAGACGTTCATCTTTCGTGGTCAGACTATCCGCTACTGGACGGCGGGGCAGGGTGAGCCGCTGTTGCTCATTCATGGCTTCCCGACCGCCAGTTGGGACTGGCATTACCTCTGGCAGCCACTGGCGCAGCGCTATCGGGTGATCGCGTGCGATATGCTCGGCTTTGGCGACTCGTCCAAACCGGTGGATCACGAATACAGCCTGCTCGAACAGGCCGACTTGCAGCAAGCATTGCTGGCGCATTTGAGCGTTACGCAGCCCGTGCATGTGTTGGCCCACGACTATGGCGACAGCGTGGCGCAGGAACTGTTGGCCCGGCATTACGAAACCGGCATTCACATTGCCAGTTGTGTGTTCCTCAATGGCGGCCTGTTTCCCGAAACCCATCGCCCGCTGCTGGCGCAAAAACTGTTGCTCAGCCCTTTGGGCTGGATGATTGGCCGCGCGTTCACGCGAGATGCGCTGGTGAAGAGTTTTCGGCAGATTTTCGGGCGGATGACCCGGCCAACTGAAAGTGAAATAGATGATTTCTGGAGTTTGGTCGAGAGCAATCACGGCCCGCGGATCATGCACAAGCTTATCGCCTATATTCCGGAGCGGCGTGTCCAGCGCGAGCGTTGGGTCGCGGCCATGCAACGCGGTGAAGTACCGCTGCGCGTCATTGATGGCGAGGTCGATCCGATTTCCGGCGCGCACATGGTCACACGCTATCGGGAGCTGATCCCCAATCCGGACACGGTCCTGCTGGCCGAGATTGGCCATTACCCGCAGACCGAGGCGCCGACGCAAGTGCTCAAGCATTACCTGGAGTTTCGCGATCGGCTGATTTTGCCGCCGCGCAGGGTCGCGTGGTCCTGATTATCCCCCTGCCTTATCGAGCACCATTCAGCCTCACCCCTGTTTATTGTGACCAGCAGCGCCGTGCCTGACACTCGGACTCATTGTCCCCTTGGCCTGCTGGAGTTTTCCAATGAATGAGTCTGTGCGCTTCGAAGATAAAGTCGTGATCGTTACCGGCGCTGGCGGCGGCTTGGGCCGGGCACACGCGCTGCTGTTTGCCAAACAGGGCGCCAAAGTGCTGGTCAACGATCTCGGCGGTTCGGCGCAAGGGGAAGGCGCCAACGCGTCGGCGGCAGACCGCGTGGTTGCCGAAATTCGCGAGGCGGGCGGCACCGCCGAAGCCAACCATGACTCCGTTACCGACGGCGACAAAATCGTCCAGCACGCGCTCGACGTTTTTGGCCGTATCGATGTGGTGGTCAACAATGCCGGGATCCTGCGCGACAAGACCTTCCACAAAATGGACGACGCCGACTGGGACCTGGTTTACCGCGTCCACGTCGAAGGCGCCTACAAAGTCACCCGCGCCGCCTGGCCGCACATGCGCGAGCAAAACTATGGCCGCGTGATCTTCACTGCGTCGACCTCGGGCATCTACGGCAACTTCGGCCAGTCCAACTACGGCATGGCCAAACTCGGCCTGTACGGCCTGACGCGAACCCTCGCCATCGAAGGTCGCAAGAACAACATCCTCGTCAACGCCATCGCGCCTACCGGCGGCACGCGCATGACCGAAGGACTGATCCCGCCGCAAGTGTTCGAGCAACTCAAACCGGAATTGGTCAGCCCGCTGGTGGTGTATCTGGCCAGTGAAAACTGCAAGGAAACTTCCGGGTTGTTTGAAGTGGGTGGCGGCTGGATGGGCAAGGTGCGCTGGGAACGCAGCCTGGGTGCGGGTTTTGATCCGCGAGTGGGTTTCTCTCCGGAAGATGTGGCGGCGCAGTGGGAGCAGATTTGTGATTTCGAGGGCGCGGCGCATCCGAAGGACAATATTGAGGCGCTGAAGGAAATGATGGGGAATTTGCAGAAGTATTCGCTTTAATTCGTGGAGCCACCAAGCTCAGGCTTGGTGGCTGAATCGCTTGTTAAGAGTATTTATTTTCGGTCATAAATTTTGGGGTCTTCCAGTTAGGTCCCTTAACGGTTTTTCCATTTTTGTCGCTAATCAGTACGCCATTGCTGAAAAGCGAGTTGTAAGTGTTTACCAGTTCGCCGTTTAAAACTATCTCCTGACGGTGGCGACTATACATTCTGTCGACATCTTGGGCAGATCTGAAAAGTGCGAAAAACGAAACTACATCTTCTACCGATTCGTTTTTGATGATTTGTTCGACAGTGTTCATCATTCGAAACTCCTCATGTCTTTTTCGTACTCTCTTTGGTCTTGTGCATTCATTGCTGCAATAGCTTCTTCGTTATACAAAATTGACAGTTCGCTTCCTGGCTTGTAGTCCTCAAGAGTAGCCGTATGTGCATTGTTCCATATTTGAGACTCGTCGGAAGGGGATGCGCTGTCGCTATATCCGAATGCCCTGTAACGATCTAGTTCTCGTATCTCATGAGTGTAGTAGCGCAGATCCRTGTCAGTGACTTTCCAGCGAATCTCCAGGCTCTGCCTTTTTGTTTCTAGTTGCTTTTGTATCTGCTCGATTCGCTGCTCCATTTCATCTTGTAGACGAGCCTGTTCGGCTGCGAAATGCTCTGCGGCAGCTTGTGCATTTGCTTGCGCCTCGGCCAACGCTGTTATCAATGTTGCGATTCGTGCATTTTCTTGAGCCTGGGCCTGCTCCTTAAGTTGCGCGGCGCGCGCCTTATCGGCAGCCTTTCTAGCTTGCTCGATAGCTAACTGTTCGGTTTCCGCAACTGCTGCAAGCCGAGCCTGTTCGTGCAACCTGACTTGCTCTTGTTCCCGGCGTGCTGCATCAGCTATTGCTTTCAGGCGTTGCTGTTCGGCTACGATCCTGGTGCTTTCGGCAGCTACTCGTTGGGCTTCTGCCGCCGCCGCTTGCGTTTGGTCATTAGCTTGTACTGCAGCCAGCCAATTAAGTACCTGCACGTGTTGCTGGTTCAGTATCTGAATGGATTGCGCGAGTAGCCTGGCCTCGTGTGCCGCGGCGTACGAGGCAGCCCAAGTGTTCATTGCAATACCACTGGGCATGACCCGTTGTTCCATGGTCGTTGCTTTTTGATAGAACTCAACCAAGCTACGGCCTAGCGGATCACCGCCATAAAACTGATTGGCGAGATTTATTTTTTGATGGAAGTCAGTGGTCTTTCGATGCAGAAGAGTGTTCCGAGCACCTAGTTCACGAATGATCGCGTCTGCTGGAGAAAGAGGTTGATTTGAAAACTCTAGTCTTGTGGTGGCGAGTTCATGTTCGATGGTTTGTGGTAGTTGGCGAGTGCGGGTTTGATGTGCTTGTTCAAGCGACTTTTTGGTGGTTTCTATTTTATCTGAGTTCGCAATTACAATATGTTGGGGGTTGTGAGGGCCAAACGTGCCGCTGTGGGGAATGACTGATGAAGTAGCAGGGACGATGCGCATGTGTAAAGGGGTAATTGCAGTCGTGTGAACAGCTTCGGTCAACTCCCATGTTGGGGGTTTTTGCATATTCATATCCTTTTGAACGTGCTTGTTGAATGGGGGATTGATGGGGTGGTGAAAATATTCGGTTTGTACTGATTTCTGTTTGTCGGTTTACGGTCGACTTGTTTCAAGTTACAGCAAAACTTTGGTGCATGATTCTGATTGGGCTGTAAGTAAGTGTGTGTGAGATTGAGTGAAGTTTCGGCAGGCTAAAGCAAGCGAGTCGGAATACTTCTGTACAAGAAGAAATTTCCCATGTGGTTTTCGGATGTTTCTCGTAGAACAGGACGATCGGCTTTTCAACAGACATAAAAAAGGCCGCTGCAAACGCAGCGGCCAAATAAGACGTTGGATCAGGAGCTACAAAACAACGTCTGTGTACACAGGGCGATCAATCGATAAGCATCGATTCATCTGGATTCGTGCTTCAGCGGGTTGYCCCTGAAAGCCCGGCAAGAATAAGCCCCTGACCTAAAAGGAAAAATAGCGATTCGCGACATGCAGTGTTGCAGCCCCAGCAACAGTCCCGGATTTTCATGGCGGCTACGTGGTCGCATGCATCTGACTGATAACCCGCCATCCAGCCCATCCATACCCTGCGCAAACCCGCGTCCCTGCGGGCCATTCATCCTTTAGAGGTACATCCCGAATACCTCCTTGGTGCGCTTATCGCTCTCGGGTTGCGGCAGTAGGGTGGGGCCTTCTGTCACTCACCGGGGAAGACGCATGACAAAAACAACAATGCGCGCCATCTTCACGCCGCAAGCGCTGGCCGCTGCGGTGGCCTTGGGTTGCTGTGCCCAGGCGCAGGCTGTTTCATTCAACATTGGGGAGATCGAGGGGACGTTTGACTCCTCGCTGTCCATCGGCGCGAGTTGGGGCATGCGCGATGCCGACAAGTCTTTGGTCGGCACCGTGAACGGCGGGACCGGGCAGTCATCGACCGGTGATGACGGGCGGCTGAACTTCAGCAAGGGTGAAACCTTTTCCAAAATCTTCAAAGGGATTCACGACCTCGAACTGAAATACGGCGACACCGGTGTGTTCGTTCGAGGCAAGTACTGGTACGACTTTGAACTGGAAGATGAAGACCGCGACTTCAAGCCGATCAGCAACAAGGGTCGCAAGGAAGGCGCCAAGTCTTCCGGCGGGCAAATTCTCGACGCCTTCGTTTATCACAACTACAACATTGTCGACCGCCCAGGCAGCGTGCGCGCCGGCAAGCAAGTGGTCAGTTGGGGGGAAAGTACCTTCATCGGCAACTCGATCAACAGCATCAACCCGATCGACGTCTCTGCGTTTCGTCGTCCGGGCGCCGAGATCAAGGAAGGCCTGATCCCGGTAAACATGTTGTACGTTTCCCAAGGCCTGACGGATCAGCTCTCGGTCGAAGGTTTCTACCAACTGGAGTGGGACCAGACCGTTCTCGACAACTGCGGCACGTTCTTCGCGGTCGACGTGGCGGCCGATGGTTGCAACAACAATTACACCGTCGGCAATCCCGCGATTGCCCCGTTGGCACCGCTGGCCGCTGCGTTCGGCCAACCGATTCTGGTGACTCGCGAAGGTGTGGTCGTTCCCCGTGGCGGCGACCGCGATGCGCGGGATTCCGGGCAGTGGGGCACGGCATTGCGCTGGCTCGGTGATGACACCGAGTACGGCCTGTATTTCATGAACTACCACAGCCGCTCACCGACGGTGGGCACCGTCACCGCAGGCGCCTCGACGCTGGCCAGCCTGCCGGGCATGGTCGCCACCGCAAACCGGCTGGCACCTGGCAGCGGCTCGGGGCTGGCGCAAAGTGTGATGCTGGGACGCGGTCAGTATTACCTCGATTATCCGGAGGACATTCGTCTTTATGGCGCGAGTTTCTCCACCACATTGTCCACCGGTACCGCGTGGAGTGGCGAGATCAGCTATCGCCCGAACGCGCCCGTACAGGTCAACACCAACGACCTGACACTGGCGATGCTCAACCCGATTGCCGGTGGTCTGGCATCGCCGATCGTCTCGACGCCCGGTGCCGACAACAAAGGCTACCGTCGCAAGGAAGTCACGCAAATCCAGAGCTCGCTGACGCAGTTCTTCGATCAGGTACTGGGGGCTCAGCGGCTCACCGTGGTCGGCGAAGCGGCGGTGGTTCATGTCGGTGGCCTGGAGGGACGCAGCCACTTGCGTTACGGCCGTGATTCGGTCTACGGGCAATACGGTTTTGGTGGCGAAACTGACGGGTTTGTCACTTCGACCTCCTGGGGCTACCGCGCGCGGGCAATCCTTGATTACGCCGACGTGTTCGCCGGGATCAACCTCAAACCCAACCTGTCCTGGTCGCACGATGTCGCCGGCTACGGCCCCAACGGGCTGTTCAACGAAGGCGCCAAAGCGGTCAGCGTCGGTGTCGATGCCGACTACCGCAACACCTATACCGCGAGCCTGAGCTACACCGACTTTTTTGGTGGTGACTTCAACGTCCTCGAAGACCGCGACTTCGTGGCGCTGAGCTTCGGCGTGAACTTCTGATCTGGCTGAGAAAGGATGATTTCAATGCGCAAGATGATTCTGCAATGTGGCGCCCTGGCCCTGAGCTTGCTGGCTGTCAACGTGATGGCGGCGGTGTCGCCGGAAGAAGCCAACAAACTGGGCACCAGCCTCACGCCGCTGGGCGCCGAGAAGGCCGGCAACGCTGACGGCTCTATTCCGGCCTGGACCGGCGGCATCCCGAAAAACGCCGGTGCAGTGGACAGCAAAGGTTTTCTGGCTGACCCGTTCGGCAACGAAAAACCACTGTTTGTAATCACCCCCGCGACGGTCGACAAGTACAAGGACAAGTTGTCGGAAGGCCAGGTGGCGATGTTCAAACGCTACCCGGAAACCTACAAGATTCCGGTCTACCCGACCCACCGTACTGTGGCCGTGCCGCCAGAGATCTACGAGTCAGCCAAGCGCAGTGCACTGAGCGTGAGCACCATCAATGACGGTAACGGATTGGCGGGTTTCACCGGCAACCGTTACTACGCATTCCCGATTCCCAAGAATGGCGTCGAAGTGTTGTGGAACCACATCACCCGTTACCACGGCGGCAACCTCAAACGCATCATCACCCAGGTGACCCCGCAAACCAACGGCAGCTACACGCCGATCCGCTTCGAGGAAGAAATCGCCGTCCCGCAACTGATGAAGGACATGGACGCGGACAAAGCCGCCAACGTGCTGACTTTCTTCAAACAGTCGGTGACCGCACCGGCACGTCTGGCCGGTAACGTACTGTTGGTGCACGAAACCCTCGATCAGGTGAAAGAGCCGCGTCTGGCGTGGATCTACAACGCCGGCCAGCGCCGTGTGCGTCGTGCCCCGCAAGTGGCCTATGACGGCCCGGGCACCGCTGCTGACGGTCTGCGTACCTCCGACAACTACGACATGTTCTCCGGCGCACCGGATCGCTACGACTGGAAACTGGTCGGCAAGAAGGAGATGTACATCCCTTACAACAGCTACAAACTGGATTCGCCGAGCCTCAAGTACGACGACATCGTCAAGGCCGGCCACATTAACCAGGACCTGACCCGATATGAGCTGCACCGCGTCTGGGAAGTGATCGGCACGGTCAAGCCGAGCGAGCGCCACATCTACGCCAAGCGCCACATGTACATCGACGAAGACAGCTGGCAAGTGGCGCTGGTGGATCACTACGACGGTCGCGGGCAACTGTGGCGAGTGGCGGAGGGTCACGCTCAGTATTACTACGATCACCAGGCCCAGGCCTACACGCTGGAAGCGCTCTACGACATCATTGCCGGCCGGTACATTGCACTGGGCATGAAGAACGAAGAGAAACACAGTTTTGAGTTTGCCTTTGAAGCCAAGGTTAACGACTTCACGCCATCGGCGTTGCGTGCCGAAGGGGTTCGGTAACGGGGCTGATACCTTCGCAGGACAAAAGGCGACCGCTCGGTCGCCTTTTTTATGGGCGCCAATCAGCGTGCTGAATACTTCTCAACAAGCGGCTTGGACAGGTCTAGGGTTGGCGGACAATTATAAAAAGGCACGCCGCAATGACCGCCATGACTCCGTGTCTGGACCGTTCTGGATTTTTGCCCAGACTGTCCTCCCATCATCTGTCGCGTGAGCGTTTGACCGAGCCGCTGCTGGCCTCCACGGCGCGGGTGAAATTGCTCTGCGCACCAGCGGGCAGTGGCAAGACCGCACTGCTCGCCGAATGCCTGTTGCAGGCACCGCCGCAGTGTCGTGTGTGTTGGTTGCCGTTGTCTGGCGTGGCAATGAGCACCGCTGATTTTCGACAACGTCTGGCCGAGACGCTAGGGCTGGCCTCGTCAGGCGAAACTGAATTGCTGGGGCAACTGGCGCGATTGCAGACGCCGACCTGGCTGTTTCTCGACGACTATTGCCGCGTCCCGAACCCCGAACTGGACTTGTTGCTGGATCGCATGCTGGCGGTCAGCAGCCCGATGTTGACCTGGTGGATGGGCGCTCGTCGGCGCCCGCAATGCAACTGGCCGCGGTTGCTGCTCGATGACGAATTGTATGAATGTGAGCACTCGACGCTGGCCTTCAATCAAACCGAGATCGCCGCACTGTTGCGCCATCTGCCGCAGGCAGACGCCAACAACGCCGCCAGTAAAATCATCCAGCGCAGTGGCGGCTGGTGTGCGGGCGTACGGATTGCGCTGCTGCAAAAATGTGATTGGTCGCGCAACAACACACTTCAAGGGCAAACGGACACGTTGCTTGATTACCTGCAGCACGAGTTGTTCGCTGTGCTGACCCCGGAATTGGCGGAGGTCTGGCGGGTCCTGGCGCATTTGCCACGTTTCAATGCAAGCCTTTGCGATCACCTGTTTGGGGCCGGTGAAGGCTGCGCGTACCTGAAGGTGTTGCAGGAACTGGGCTGTTTTATCGAGCCTTGGCAGGACTCGGCAGACTGGCTGCAAATTTTCGCTCCGCTCACTCACACGATACGCAATGAGCAATGGCCAGCCGGTCGTTCCTGGCATCGACGTGCCTGCCAATGGTTCACGGCTGAACAGGACTGGAAAGCCGCCTTCGAGCAGGCCTTGCTGGCCGAAGAATTCGAAGTCGCGGTCAGCCTGCTGCAGCACTTCAGTTTCGAGCATCTATTCGAGGAGCAGACAGTGGTCCTGTTGCTGCGTTTGCATGAGCAGCACGGCGACGAACTGACGCTCGGCTCGCCGCAATTGGTCGGGTTGATCACCGCAGCCTTGCTGTTTGCCGGTCGATTCGAGCAAGCGGCCGAATGCATCGAACATCTGTCTCGATTCACCCCTCAACCGTCGGCGCTCCTTCAGCGGCAATTGATTGCGCGCTGGCAGGCCCAGCAAGGCTGGCTACTGCATTTGCAAGGGCGCATGGAGGGTTCACGCGCGCATTTTCTCGACGCGCTAAGCGTGCTCGGTGCTGAACTCTGGCCCGTACGTTTGATGTGCCTGTCGGGTTTGACGCAACAAGCCCTGCTCAGGGGCGAACTCGATTTGGCGCAGGCGATAAACCGCGATGCGTTGTGCCTGGCACGAGCACAAGGCTCGCTGGTGTTCGAAGGTCTGCTTGAACTCGATCACGCGCAATTACTGGAGCAACGTGGCGCTCCTCAACGTGCCGAAAGTTTGCTCGCGAATGTACATGGCCTACTCACTCAACAGCAGCAGATCGCCGGGCCCTTGCTTGGGCGAATTGCCTTGCGCCGTGGGCGCTTGAACTTGTCTCAGGGCCTGGATGCACAGGCCGCCGAATATTTCGAAGCCGGGATGCAGATCTGTCTGCGCAGTCACGACAAACGGGTGCTTTATGGGTTCCTCGGTTTGGCTCAGGTGGCGGCCAATCAGAGCGACTATGCCCAGGCGTTTGCCCATCTGCGCGACGCCGAACGCTTGATGCAACAGCGGCAGATTCCCGACACTGTTTACCGCGGTGTGCTGTTGCAAATCAGCAGTCAAATCTGGCTCCAGCAGGGCCGTCCCGAATTAGCGGTTGAGGCCTTGACGCGGGTCTTGCGTCATTATCGTGGGCCTCAGGCGCGACAGGCGCCCCCCGCCACCCTTGATCTCATACCACGCATTGAATACCTGCTGATTTTAGCGCAAACCTGTTTGCACCAAGCAAACCAGCCGCAAATTCAACTGTTTGGATTGATAGATCAGGCGCAACAGAGAGGCATGTTAAGCCTGGAGGCAGAACTGCAGTTGGCACTGGGGCAAGTCGCTTGGTTGATGGGGGATAGTTCCCTTGCTGAGCGTGCTTTACAGTGCGGTCAGCAATTGGTTAAGCGTCATGGTCTCCACCAAGCGTTGCGTGAATTGAAATTGCGACAACCGGATTTTGAACGTGAAGTAAGCGATTTGCCGTCTGTCGTGGACGCAGGCCCGCTCAGCCGACGCGAGTTGGAAGTGCTCGCGTTAATTGCTCAAGGGAATTCCAATCAGCAAATAGCTGAGCAGCTTTATATCTCCTTACATACGGTTAAGACTCATGCGCGCCGAATTCATGGGAAGTTGGGTGTTGCCCGGAGAACGCAAGCAGTGGCAAAGGCGAAGTTATTAAGGTTGTGTTAAATGTGGGGGGGTGGTTGTTTTAATATTATTGTTTGATGACTAAATTACTTGAAATGGATTTGGTGTTTTCAGCGCGGTGAAAAGTTATTAGGGTTGGGCCTCTGCAGGTGAAGTGACATGAAGTTGCTTCTGGTCTGTCTCTATCAAGGATAACTAAGATGAGTGCAAGTTATAACAGTTTGATGCTCGATGCTCCGCAAGGAACCGTGCAGGCTTCCACTGAGTTGGCGAAGGTTCGGCAGGTGGGGGAGCAACTTTTGGCGTTTCTGGGTGATGTTCCTTCATTTAAGGAAATGACCCGTGACCGGTTAGCGCTGAAAGTACATGAGTATAATGTGGCGCTGAATGCTGAAAATATTTTTATTACCAGAGGTGCTTACACAGCTGAGCAGAAAACTCGTCCATCAGGTACTTTGCTGGATGTTTTTTTCGAGTGTTTGGAAAAAAATATATCTCCTAACTATATTTTTGGGGTGGATGGTGTATACACACGACCGAACACTACAAATAATGCATACGCTGTTCAAGGCCTCAGTATTCAATCGGTCGAACGCATTCTGGTAAAAGCAATAAGTGATCTCAGATCGGAGCATCGCGCAAGCGTTGATCGATACTGGCTGACCAATGCCGGAGTGATTGATAATCCGGCTTCGACGAACAAAGATGTCTTGAAGCAATTACAGGCGCATGCGTTGATGGCCCAACTGTCGCTGAGTACTATTGGAGGAGTATTGGACTCTTCCCAAGGGCGACGGGTTTCGGAACTCCTGCTGTCGGGAAAGGGTACTGCTTTATACCGCATCGTATTGGAAGTACCAAACAAAATTCCGGCGACGTTTCCTTCCAGCTTTGTAGTCAATATGAACGGGCTGACACCTTCAGAACTTTCTCTGGATGACGACTGGCACACTTGTGTGGTGTACACGCCAGAAAGCGGTTTCGAATTTTTCGTCACGAGTAATGATATGCATGCGGCATTGTGTTCGCGATGGTCTGTCTCGAAAACCAGTGTGTCCTATAAGAATGTGCAAGAGGATATATTCGATTTTTGTATCGATAGTCGTCTAAAGCAACAGCGCGATGATTTTTCGAGGCTTTTAAACTTTGGTGATAGCCATAGCCCGAATTTGCTCGTTGAGTTGGAAGCGATTCAGCGACTGGACGCGGTGAAATCAAACTGGTCAGCTCAATTCGAGGTGTTGAAGGCGGCAGTCAATCGTGCCGGTTGGCCGGACTGGTTAAAAGCGTCGGACAAGAACGTTCAGCTGCGGTATGAGGAACTTGAAGAATCGGCGGATAATTACGACGCCGAGTTTCAAGTTAAGTCCGATGAGCATTTTTCCCTGACCTTGTATGCTCGCAGAAAGGTTAAAGATTGGGCCCGCAGTGCGTTCGGCGTTGAAATCAACCCCGATACGATAAAAGTTCATAGCCGGTATGAGCTCAAAATCGGTGGTCGGACGATCGTTCAGGAGGACGCAAGGACCCTGACAGAACAGATTATTTTCGGATTGCACGATGGTGGACACAGGGTCCAGATGCGTTTCGAGGGCGCTCAGTCAATTCCTGGCTTGACTCCCGAAAAGCTTGAATACTGGTTGCAGACTGTCGATGTACGACGCGATTTTGTGGAGGCGGCGCCCTTTTATCCGTCACAGGCCTATCACGATGCCTGTCTCAATCGATTGTCGAGTAAATTGGAACTCGCACTGTGGATAGCTCGATACACCGGAAAGATCAACGATAACGATGTCCGGTTGGTTGAGCGTGGATTGCAAGGTGAATTGGCGGTTGAGATTAATGGCGTGTACTTCGACGGAGCGTCCCATTGTTTGAATGATGTCATGCTGTTCTGGGGGGCGCAAAAATCGTTTGGTACACAACTGGTCTTCTTGAAAACCCCAAAAGGGGAATATGAGGTCCTTCGTTTTGCTGAGTTTAATGCCTTTAAGGAAAAACTTGGGGAATGGATGAATAGCGATTCTGGTTATGCGGCTTCGCTTATGAATGCCAATGATGTTCCAAGTGTGGGGGAAAGGCTGCGTCAGCACGTTATAAAACCGATTCTGAGTAACCTCAAGTCCATAGTTTTAAATAGAGAGACGCGAATACCACTGACCCGTTTTGTGGGGCTGAATTATGATTGGTCGTTAGCGAAAATCAATCAGGCAGCTCCGGCCTATTACCGAAATGTGCCGCGACTGTTGCGTCAGCAACATGCTCGTCTAAATACAGAGCTCAAAGCGCTTTACACTGTAGAGTCCCGCGAAACGGCGTTTCCTTCCTTTGAGGAATATTCCCGAGAGCTTATTAAAGAAAGGGTAGAGGCGGTACTTCGTTCTCGCGGGAGTTACGTCAATGTCGATCCCGATATGGTTTATGTGCAAATAAGCTCGGATGAGCAGATGAGTCTGACGGAACTGATTGTCGAGGGGCGTAGCTTTGAGCCTAATAATAGTCCTCAACCCGTTCCAGGGCAGTATCCTAAATTTTATTGGAGAGCTGTCCACCCACCCCTCGACAAGCTCGATATACGAGATATTGCCTCGTGGTCTAAAACACTTCGCTCGGGAGAAAAATATATTGACTTTCTGAAATCTGATTATCTGGCTGAGCGTCATTCATCCTACACCTTCAGACGAGAAGTAAACTTCAAACGTGTGCACTGTGAGATGCATCAGGCTTTACTGACTCAGTTCTTTGATGTTGGATTGGACGGTGATCAGTTTAGAAGTATTGAAAAACTTATTCTTGATCTGAAAGTTCCGCAAGGACAATTGTATGAGAATCCTGTGGTCAATGAGGAAAGTGTCTATAGATTTAATATTTTAAAAACTCGTGAGGTGGCGGGTGTTTATATATTCAGGATTAAGACCGCTAAAGGACTTGAAGATTTTCTTTATACTCCGGATGCACCGGATGGTGCGGCGTTTCGCCCCATCGGTCATTTTGCTTCCGCTGTCAGGCTTCGTTTTGGTCCGTTCAGGAGTTATTACATCAATCGAATAAAAGTCGCAGATAAAAAGGTGGTCAACGACTATTTTGATCTGCTTCAGAGTCGTGCTGACACAGTTGCGGCGCCTGTGCCTTCGTACATGTCCAGGGTCAGGGATCTGCGAGCTTCATATGAAATCAAAGTGAATCGGGTCATTGATGATGTCGATGAACAAACCACCAGTCTTAATGAGATTATTGCGGGCCTGATTTATGATAATGTGATGTTGGCTGCCACTGTTATTAGTTTAGTTATTCCTCCTGTTGGTGTGTTGGTGACGATTGTAGAACTGGGTAAAAATTTCTACGATGGCGTAAAGGCACATTACTATGGCGATTACGATGCCTCGTTTAAATACTTCAAGGACGCATTGATCGGACTGGTGAGCCTGGGGCAGGCAACTCGGGGTGCAAAAGAGGTCACCAATGCCCAGAAGAGTTTGATCCAGTTGTTTGGTGATGCAAAAACCGTTGTGAGCATGGTATCTAAGGCCACGGGGCAGAAACTCGGTCATGAAAGACTGCTCGAAATCGTTCAAGACGTGCTGGGTGAACAAGACGTCAATACCAGCAAAACCACAGTGCATTAATTTTTCTCTTTACTCTGTGCAGGCTGGATACTGAGGTCGACAGAGATCAGATAGAACGGGATGGCTCATACCCCATCCGCCAACTCACGGCCCGCGTCGCCGCCAGCAATCGCTGCGCCGCCGGGCCGTTTTCGTCTGCGTAAAACAACGACGCCGGGCCAACAATGGTCATGACGGCTGCAACATTCCCGACGGCATTGAATACCGGCGCTGACAACGCATCGACACCGGGCATCAGCAAGCCGTGCACATGATGCAGACCGCGCTCGCGGATCTGTTCGCACAATGCCGTGTAGGCCTGATCGTCCGCCAGCGTATGAACGTTGGCGGTTTGCAGTTCCTGCTCGCGCAAGTCGACGGTTTCACGCTTTGGCAGAAACGCGCCGAACACCAAACCGGTGGATGAACTGAGCAATGGCAACACCGAACCCAACTGCGTCACCACCGTCACCGCGCGCACCGCCGGTTCGATGTGAACCACGGTCGCACCCTGATTGCCCCACACCGCCAAAAAGCAGGTTTCGTTCAGTTCATCGCGCAGTTCGGCCAACGGCAGGGCAGCGACTTTCAGCACATCCATACTGTTGAGTGCGGCAAGACCGACGCGCAAGGCTTCACGCCCGAGGCCGTAGTGGTTGGTGGCGGTGTTCTGCTCGGCAAAGCCGCTGGCGATCAGCGCCTGCAGATAGCGATGGACCTTGCTCGCCGGCATCTGCACGTGTTCGGCCAGGCGCGACAGCGAGGTCGATGGCGACAACTGTGCCAAGGCCTTGAGGATGTCGGTGCCGACCTCGGCCGAGCGGACTTTCTGCTTGTCGTTGTTGCGCGGCGTTTCCATGGAGGCGGTCTGATCCCGGGACGAATGGGCGTCTTTATAGCTTGACGGTCAATACCAATCAAATTACGTTATGCGTAATCAAATTACGATAAAAATAACCCAGGCGTGCCGAACCTCTGCAACAGAGTGACAGGCCACTGCCTACTCCCTGTTCAGGAGGCTCCATGAACCCTGATTCAACCGCGCCAGCGCTGGCTTACCAGTCAGGCTTCGGCAACGAGTTCAGCAGTGAAGCGTTGCCCGGCGCACTGCCCGTCGGCCAGAATTCCCCGCAAAAAGCCCCCTATGGCCTCTACACCGAACTGTTCTCCGGCACCGCGTTTACCATGGCTCGCAGTGAAGCGCGGCGCACATGGATGTACCGCATTCAGCCATCGGCCAATCATCCGGCGTTCGTCAAACTGGATCGGCAACTGGCCGGCGGCCCATTGGGTGAAGTGACGCCCAACCGCCTGCGCTGGAACCCGTTGGACATCCCCACCGAGCCGACCGATTTCATCGATGGGCTGGTGAGCATGGCCGCCAACTCGGGCGCGGAAAAACCTGCCGGGATCAGCATCCTTAGCTACCGCGCCAACCGCTCCATGGAGCGCGTTTTCTTCAACGCTGACGGCGAACTGCTGCTGGTGCCAGAGCAGGGGCGCTTGCGAATTGCTACCGAGCTCGGCGTGCTGGATCTGGAACCACTGGAAATCGCCGTATTGCCACGCGGGCTGAAATTTCGCGTCGAACTGCTCGACCCGCAAGCGCGCGGTTACATCGCCGAGAACCACGGCGCGCCGTTGCGTCTGCCGGACCTGGGGCCGATCGGCAGCAATGGCCTGGCCAACCCGCGGGACTTCCTGACGCCGGTTGCGCATTACGAAAATCTCAAGCAACCGACCACGCTGGTGCAGAAGTTCCTTGGTCAATTGTGGGGCTGCGAGCTGGATCATTCGCCGCTGAACGTGGTCGCCTGGCATGGCAATAACGTGCCGTACAAATATGACCTGCGCCGTTTCAATACCATCGGCACGGTCAGTTTCGATCACCCGGACCCTTCGATTTTCACCGTCCTGACGTCGCCAACCAGTGTGCATGGCCTGGCCAACCTGGACTTCGTGATCTTCCCGCCACGCTGGATGGTCGCCGAGAAAACCTTCCGTCCACCGTGGTTCCACCGCAATCTGATGAACGAGTTCATGGGGCTGATCAAAGGCGAATACGATGCCAAGGCCGAAGGCTTTGTGCCCGGCGGTGCGTCCTTGCACAGCTGCATGAGCGCACACGGTCCCGACGGTGAAACCTGCACCAAGGCGATCAACGCGGAACTGGCGCCAGCGAAAATCGACAACACCATGGCCTTCATGTTCGAGACCAGCCAGGTATTACGCCCGAGCCGTTTCGCCCTGGATTGCCCGCAACTGCAAACAAACTACGATGCCTGCTGGGCCACGCTGCCTGCCACTTTCGACCCGACCCGGAGATAACCCATGACTCAGACTTCCATCACTCGTAGCTGGGTTGCCTCCGCCAACGGCCACACCGATTTCCCGCTGCAAAACCTGCCGTTGGGTGTGTTCAGCGTGAACGGTTCAGCCCCGCGCAGCGGTGTGGCGATCGGCGAGCATATTTTTGATCTGGAGGCGGCGCTGGAGGCCGGGCTGTTCGATGGTACTGCGAAAGCGGCCGTCGAAGCGACCCGTGGCGGTCAACTGAATGCGTTTTTCGAACTGGGCCGCGACGCTCGCGTTACCTTGCGCCAACGTCTGCTGGAACTGTTCACCGAAGGCAGCACCCTGCACGGAAAAATCGAAGCCCAAGGCGCAAAACTGCTGCCCTTGGCGGCGAATTGCGAGATGCACCTGCCAGCTAAAATCAACGATTACACCGACTTCTACGTCGGTATCGAGCACGCGCAAAACGTCGGCAAACTGTTCCGCCCCGATAACCCGCTGCTGCCGAACTACAAGTACGTCCCCATCGGTTATCACGGCCGCGCTTCGACCATTCGTCCGTCCGGTACCGACGTTCGCCGTCCGAAAGGCCAGACCTTGCCGGCCGGTCAGACCGAGCCGACATTTGGTCCGTGCGCGCGTCTGGACTACGAACTGGAACTGGGCATCTGGATTGGCCAAGGCAACGAGATGGGCGACTCGATCGCCATCGGTGATGCCGCTGATCACATCGCCGGTTTCTGCTTGCTCAACGATTGGTCGGCACGTGACATTCAAGCGTGGGAATACCAGCCGTTGGGGCCGTTCCTGTCGAAAAGCTTTATCACCAGCATTTCACCGTGGGTGGTGACGGCCGAAGCGCTGGAGCCGTTCCGTCGCCCGCAAGCTGCGCGCCCTGAAGGCGATCCGCAGCCGCTGCCGTACCTGTTCGACAAACGCGATCAAGCCGCTGGCGGTTTCGACATCGAACTCGAAGTGCTGCTGCTCACCGAAGGCCTGCGCGAGCAGAAGTTGCCGGCCCATCGCCTGACGCTCAGCAACACCCAACACATGTACTGGACCGTGGCGCAAATGGTCGCGCACCACAGCGTCAATGGTTGCCAGTTGCAGGCCGGTGACCTGTTCGGCTCGGGCACCTTGTCCGGTCCCGAAAGCGGTCAGTTCGGCAGCCTGCTGGAAATCACCGAGGGCGGTAAAAAGCCGATCGAACTGGCGTCGGGTGAGGTGCGTAAATTCCTGGAAGACGGCGACGAAATCATCCTGCGTGCCCGTTGCAGCCGTGAAGGTTTTGCCTCTATCGGTTTCGGCGAATGCCGCGGCAAAGTGCTGTCGGCTCGCTAAGAGGATCGGGTCATGGAACTCTATACCTACTACCGTTCGACCTCGTCTTTTCGGGTGCGAATCGCATTGGCGCTCAAGGACCTGGACTACCAGGCGCTGCCGATCAACCTGATTGCACCGCAAGGTGGCGAACATCGGCAGCCGCCTTATCTGGGCATCAACCCGCAGGGTCGGGTGCCGGCTCTGCGCACGGACGAAGGCGATCTGTTGATTCAGTCGCCAGCGATCATCGAGTACCTGGAAGAACGTTATCCACAGGTGCCGCTGCTGTCCAAAGACCTTGCCGCCCGCGCCCATGAACGCGGTGTGGCGGCGGTGATTGGTTGCGACGTGCATCCATTGCATAACGTCAGCGTGCTCAACAAGCTGCGCCAATTGGGTCATGACGAGCCGCAAGTGGTGGAGTGGATCGGGCACTGGATCAGCCAGGGGCTGGCGACGGTGGAACGGTTGATCGGTGATGAAGGGTATTGCTTTGGCGATGAACCGGGATTGGCGGATGTCTACCTGATTCCGCAGCTGTACGCGGCCGAGCGATTCAATATTTCCCTCGAAGCGTATCCACGAATTCGCCGAGTAGCGGCACTGGCAGCCACCCATCCAGCGTTCATCACGGCGCACCCGGCCAACCAGCCTGATACCCCATAAAGCCTCATGTTGACCCCTGTAGGAGCCGGCGATTAATCAATGGACGATCGAGTTGGGCGGCAAATGCCCCAGCCGTTCCGTCAGGCGAATCCGCTGGATCGGGTCGTCGCTGAGCAACAGCGCATGCTCCAGATCAAATCGCTCGGCATTCGGACAGTCCAGCCGTTGATAGAGGCTGGCCCTGGCCAGGTAGTCGGCGGCGTTGGCGTTGCCCAGTTCCAGTACGCGTTCGGCGTCGATCAGGGCACCGATGTAGTCATCGTGGGACAGGTGCAGCTGACGCAGGTTTCGCGACAGGCGCTGCATCATCTGCACCGGGTCAGCCGTCAGTAAATGGTCAGCGCTGAGTTTCATGTTCGGGCCGTACTGTCGATGCAGCAGTTCACGGCAGTCGTTGGGGTATAACCGGCGCCCGCCACAAGGGTCGAGCAGATGATCGGCACCGGGAACCCGCAACAGGAAGTGCCCGGGGAAGTTGACGCCCACCAGCGGGATTTCCAGTCGTTTGGCCAACTCCAATGCAATCAGCCCAAGGGACAACGGCTGGCCACGTCGCAGCTCCAGCACTCTGTTGAGCAAGGCGACTTGAGGGCGTAACGGAGTGAAGTCGTCCTGGGCGAACCCCAGGTCATTCATCCGCCGCAACAACGGCTGGGCCAGTTCGGCGACCGGCAACATCGGCAAACCCTGGCTGACCTGCTGTGTCAGGTCGTTGAGGTCGGCCAGTACTGCCTCGGGGGCCAGCCTGGCATCGTGCTCGACCGCCATCCACAGCCCTGCCTCGAACAGCGCGGGCGGTGAACGTTGCAGGCAATCGAAGAAGCATTGTCGGGGCGTCATCAAAATCTCCGGCGGATGCCTCGTTTTAGCCCCGTCTCCGGCATTCGTCCAGTGCTGCACACATGCGGTTTCAGGTTATGTCCGAAAGCCTGCAAAGTAGCGCCGCTTATTCCGGTGCGCTTCTGCAATTTTTGGGCGCAAGCCTATACTGGCGACTACAAGAAGTGATTCGGGAGCCCCACGATGTTCGCTCTCATGCAAAGCACTCGCCTTGAATCGCTGCATCTGAGCGTCGACCCGGTCACCGGGTTGAAGGCGGTGATTGCCATTCATAACAGCCGGCTGGGACCTGCCCTGGGCGGCTGTCGTTACCTTGCCTACCCCAGCGACGAATCGGCGGTCGAGGATGCCATACGCCTGGCACAAGGCATGAGTTACAAAGCTGCGCTGGCCGGTCTGGCCCAGGGCGGCGGCGTGGCGGTGATTGTTCGCCCGGCCCATGTGGAAAATCGCGGTGCATTGTTCGAAGCTTTCGGGCGCTGCATCGACCAGCTCGACGGCCGCTATATCACGGCTATCGACAGTGGCACTTCAGTCGCCGACATGGATTGCATCGCCCAGCAAACCCAACACGTCACCAGCACCACGTCAGCGGGCGACCCAGCACCGCATGCCGCCATGGGCGTGTTCACCGGCATTCGAGCGACCGCGATGGCCCGTCTGGGCAGCGATAATCTGGAGGGCCTGCGTGTGGCCATCCAAGGGTTGGGCAATGTCGGTTACGCGCTCGCTGAACAACTGCATGCGGCAGGCGCTGAACTGCTGGTCAGCGATATCGATCACGGCAAGGTGCAACTGGCGATGGAACAATTGGGCGCGCACCCGATTGCCAACGACGCACTGCTCAGCACGCCGTGTGACATCCTCGCGCCGTGTGGCCTGGGCGGCGTGCTCAACAGCCACTCCGTGACACAACTGCGCTGCTCGGCGGTGGCCGGCTCTGCCAACAATCAACTGACGCACCTGGAAGTCGCCGATCAACTGGAGCGACGCGGCATCCTGTATGCGCCGGACTACGTGATCAATTCGGGCGGGCTGATCTACGTTTCGCTCAAGCACCGTGGCGAAGAGCTGACGACCATCACCGCGCACCTGTCGAAAATCGCCTCGCGACTGACCGAAGTCTTCGCCCATGCCCAGGCGGAAAAACGCTCGCCTGCGCGGGTGGCGGACGAACTGGCGGAGAAAGTGTTGTACCGCTGAATTCTGCTATTGCCCAAGACATGAAAAAGGCCCTGAGTCATTCGACTCAGGGCCTATTCAATTCGGGTGTTTCTTACTTCGGTGCCTTGGCCGCTTTGGCTGGCTTGGTCGGCGCAGCGTCAGGCGCTTCAACAGCCACTTCGACAGCTTCGGCCGTTTCAATGACTTCAGCCGGCGCATTCAGCAGCTCGGACAAGGCATCCGGCTGGCTCTTGAACGCCTTGGCAAATACATCGCGATTCTTCGCCATGTAAATCCCGGCTTCTTCCACTTGCTGCTCGGTCAGGGACGGAACGGCTTTTTGCAACACTTCAGCCAGCAATTCAGCCAGTTCGAGCATTTTGTCATGACGGTCAGCTTCGGCTTTATCCATGAACAAGCGCTCCAGATCTCGGCTGCTGCGGTATACCACTTCGACGGCCATTCACCACCTCACATGCCTTCACAATAGTTGTCTGTTTCGACCACTGTATTTATATACAGCGAAAAGGATAAGCGAATCCCTGCGCTTTGGGTAGTGGCTTTTTAATGTAGACCGAAATTGGCGTTTGTCAGGTGAACCGTGTTGTCCCCAATCGCGAGCAAGCTCCCACAGTGGTTTTGTGAACACCACAGATCCCCTGTGGGAGCGAGCTTGCTCGCGATGGCGTCAGTGAATTCACCACAAAAGTGTCCAGCAACAACTCATCATCTTCTCACCGAGAGCGGCTGGCCTTTTTTCTGCATGCAGAACAACCGTCACGTCAATCGCGCATCATCCGCTCGAACCGAGCTAAGGAAGCATCATCGTGAAAATCAACTGGGCCGAAAACCTGCGGCAGAACGTGCACCAACTGGCCGAATCCCTGGGCAACCTGTTCGTCGAAACCTTCCATTACCTGGCGCTGTTCGCCATCGGTGCGGTGACCGCGTATGCCGCGGTGATGGAGTTTATGGGGATGATCGAAGCAGGGCACATCAAGATCGATGACATCTTGCTGCTGTTCATCTACCTGGAACTGGGTGCGATGGTCGGGATTTATTTCAAGACCAACCACATGCCGGTGCGTTTCCTGATCTACGTGGCGATCACCGCGCTGACGCGCTTGCTGATTTCCAACGTCTCGCACCATAACCCGCCGGACCTGGGGATCATCTACCTGTGCGGCGGGATTTTGCTGCTGGCGTTTTCGATCCTGGTGGTGCGTTACGCTTCGTCGCAGTTTCCTTCGGTGAAAATCGAACACCCGCAACGCAAGATCGGTGCGGGGTCCGGTGAGCATCCGGAAGTGGAGAAGGGCGAGCTTTAGAGCCGGACCGCGTGTCGGGGCTGGCCATTGATGTAGGGCGGCGGCAAAGTGTGATCGTCGCCGTCGGTCATGGCTTCGAGGATGGCCATGGCACTGTGGCCCTGTTCGATGGCAATGCCGAACTGGATGCTTTGCACGAGGCGTTTGAGGCGTTTGGGGTCATTGCGCTGGTCGGCGCTGATCATGCGTTTGGCGACCACGCGGCCCGCGTTGGAAAGGGTCAGCATGATGCTGCCGTCCAGACCCTGAATGCTCAGGTTGATCTGGTAATCCGGTGCAAAGGCATCGGTAATGACCTGAAAGGGGTTGTCCATGATGCGTCACYGCTTGATTGAACGTGCAGTTGTTGACCGGCCATGTCCGGGTTGGTTCGCACCACCAGACCATCGGCAGATCGCTCGCTGAGGTTTCAAAAGTCCATTTGCCTCATCGGTGACGTAGCAAGGGGCATGYCGCACAAAGTTGTCGAACAACTATCTCGGCAAAAAAGCGACGGACGTCCTGGCTCATCCAAGCTCACTAAACCACACCGTTCTCTGTAGCAGCTGGCGCAGCCTGCGTCCGGCTGCGCAGCAGTCGTAAAACCTGGGTATGCGGTCTTTCTGAAACACCGCGTCGTCTGATTTAACGACTGCTTCGCAGCCGGACGCAGGCTGCGCCAGCTGCTACGAAGTGCGATTGCGTGTGCCCGTTTCAGGGCAAGAATGAAGCGATGACCGCAGACAGTGCAATCAGCACTCTACCCAGCTCACCGCCAGGCCGCCCCGTGAAGTTTCTTTGTACTTGTCATGCATATCGGCGCCGGTATCGCGCATGGTGCGGATGACCCGGTCCAGGGAAATGAAGTGTTTACCGTCGCCGCGCAGGGCCATTTGTGTGGCGTTGATCGCTTTCACGGCGGCAATCGCATTGCGCTCGATGCACGGCACTTGTACCAGGCCGCCGACCGGGTCGCAGGTCAGGCCAAGGTTGTGTTCCAGGCCGATTTCGGCGGCGTTTTCCAGTTGCTCCGGGGTGGCGCCGAGCACGTCGGCCAGGCCGGCAGCGGCCATCGCGCAGGCGGAACCGACTTCGCCCTGGCAACCGACTTCAGCGCCGGAGATCGAGGCGTTTTTCTTGCACAGAATCCCGACCGCCGCCGCGCCCAGAAAGAACGCGACTACGTCATCGTCCGACGCATCCGGGTTGAACTTCATGTAGTAATGAAGCACTGCTGGAATAATCCCCGCCGCGCCGTTGGTCGGTGCCGTGACCATGCGCCCGCCTGCGGCGTTTTCTTCGTTTACGGCGAGGGCAAACAGGTTGACCCACTCCATGGCCGACAGGGTGGACGTGATGACATTCGGTTTGCCGATTTCCAACAGACTGCGGTGCAGTTTCGCGGCACGACGTGGCACATTCAGGCCACCTGGCAGGATGCCTTCGTGACGTAAACCTTGCTCGACGCACTCACGCATCACCGACCAGATGTGCAGCAGACCCTGGCGGATCTCGGCTTCGCTGCGCCAGGCCAATTCGTTGGCCATCATCAATTCGGACACACGCAAGCCGTGCTGGTTGCAGAGTCTGAGCAGTTCGGCGGCGCTGGAAAAATCATACGGCAGCACCACATCGCTGGCAGGGGCGATGCCGGACTCGGCTTGCGCCGCTTCGATGATAAAACCGCCGCCAACGGAGTAATACGTTTGCTCCGACAATTCGCCGGTTTCGCCGAAGGCTGTCAGGGACATGGCATTGGGGTGATAGGGCAGGCTCTCATCGAGCAACAAGAGATCGCGCTGCCAGTTGAAGGCGATGGTTCTTTTGCCGGCCAGCGCGAGTTCACCGGTTTCGAGCAACGTGTTGATTCGGCTGTCGATGCTGCCCGGATCAATGCTGTCCGGCCATTCACCCATCAAGCCCATAACGCAGGCCCGGTCGGTGGCGTGGCCGACGCCGGTGGCGGACAGCGAACCATACAGGCGGATTTCTACCCGGCGCACGGCGTCCAGCAAACCGTGGTCAATCAGTGTCTGGGCGAAGGTCGCGGCGGCGCGCATCGGGCCGACGGTGTGGGAGCTGGACGGACCGATGCCGACTTTGAAGAGATCGAAAACACTGATAGCCATGCTAAAGCCTATACAAGTAATGGAGGAGAAATCGCTGCCATTTTTGTAGGACAAGCGCAATCTCGGCGATACTGACTCCCTCGGTCCATCGTGACCAACGAAACTTCCTAAGAYAGCCTTTAGCAGGACTAAACGATGAGTCGTCAATTGCATGCCCAGACCTACGTCTGGCTGCACGTGTTTTCCTGTGCCGCGCGGCACTTGTCGTTCACCCGTTGCGCCGAAGAACTGCACATCACGCCGGGGGCGGTCAGTCAGCAAATTCGGCAGCTGGAAGAACGCTTGGGTTTTCGCCTGTTTCATCGTCGCGCTCGCGGTGTGGAACTGAGTGCAGAAGGCCAGCGTCTGGCCATTACGGTCAACGAGGCGTACGGCAGCATCGATGCCGAATTACACCGTCTGGACGCCGGAATGATCAGCGGCACTTTGCGGTTACGCTCGATTCCGTCATTCCTGAGTAAATGGCTGACCCCGCGCCTGCCACGTTTGCAGCAGCGCTTTCCGGACATTCAATTGCGCCTGGTGGCCGAGGACAGCAGCGTGCCGCTGCACGAGGGGGATTTCGATCTGGCCATCGACCTGAACGATGGCAGCTACCCCGGCCTGTTATCCACAGCCTTGCTCGACGAACAGATCTTTCCGGTCTGTGCCCCCAGCCTGTTGCGAGGGCGGCCACCGCTGCATGGCCCGGCGGACCTGATGCATTTCCCGTTGCTGCACGACATCACCGCCTGGCGCGGCAGTTACGAATACGCGGAATGGGAGTTCTACCTCAATGCCATCGGCTTCGAGGGCGCGGACGTGCGGCGCGGGCACACCTTCAATCGCAATCACCTGACCATCGAAGCCGCCATCGCCGGGATGGGCGTGGCGATTGCGCGGCGTACGCTGCTCAACGATGAGCTGGAGCGAGGGACATTGATCGTGCCGTTCGGGCTGACGGTGCCCAATCACAAGCGCTATATGCTGCTGTATACGCCGGGCGCTTTGAGCCATCCGGGCGTGCGCGCGGTGCATGACTGGCTGGTGGAGGAGGCGGGAATATTTCGAAGTGTGCACCCGCTGGCGGAGCAGCAGATGTGAGTAATTGTGACAAAGAAGTGAAGCGACCCAACTCCCGACCTTAGCAGCGCTTTTAGCCGTTGTCCGGCTTTTTTTGCGATTAGATATTTATCTTTTTTAAGGGGTTGAATTGTTCAGCGTACAGACCGATTGTGTAGTTAAGAGGTCACGGTGATGACGCCCAAGGGCTTAGCTGACCGGCCTCTCGCGAGCTAGCTGAAATAAGGGAAGAACTATGCAAATCCAAGTCAATAGCGATAACCATATTCAAGGCAGTAAACGACTGGAGGAGTGGGTACGTACGACCATTGAGAGCACGCTCGAACGATATGAAGAGGACCTGACCCGCGTCGAGGTTCACCTGCGGGACGAAAACGGCGAGAAGCCCGGACCGCACGACATACGCTGCCAACTGGAAGCGAGGCCAAAAGGCCACCAACCGATTTCTGTCACCCATAAAGCCGCCAATCTGGAACTGGCGATCGACGGTGCAGCCGAAAAACTCGAACACGCGCTAGAGCACCTGTTCGGCAAACTGCGAGGCAAACCACGTGCCGTGGTGGTGCCGTTCGAGAGAAACGCAGCCGATGCGCTGCTGGAAGACGAATTTCTCGAGAACGAACAGGCAGCGCAAAACGGCTGAAGCCTGATTCACTTTTACCCTCCCCAAAAAACGGGCCTGCGATTGCAGGCCCGTTTTTGTTTGAGCACTGATTTCTGATCGTTCCCACGCAGATACTGATCGTTCCCACGCTCTGCGTGGGAACGCCTCGATGGACGCTCTGCGTCCGCTGTTGGGACGAGGAGCGTCCCAAGCTGCATTCCCATGCAGGTGTGGGAACCATCAGAAACAGGTTCATGCCTCCTCGGTAAAACGGGATCCGGCAATCGGGTCTCTTTGCGTATGAGAATATTTATCATTAATATCTCGCCCTCGTTGGTGCCTCTATCGTCACCACGTTTGCGCAGAGCTGAGCCGATGATCACCCTCCCACCCGAACCACACGACGAAGAACATCGCGGGGCGCGCGCGCATTTCCTGCAGGTGTTCCTTTCCCAGCGTTCGCAGATGGAAGCCTTGGTGAACCGGCGCGTGGGGTGTCGGGCGACGGCTGCGGACCTGGTGCAAGACTTGTTCCTGCGTTTCTGGCGGCGGCCGCTGGTACAAGTCGAAGAGCTCAGCACTTACTTGCTGCGCTGCGCCGGCAACATCGCCATTGACCATTTGCGCAGCGAAGGCACGCGGGTGCGGGTCAACGAAGGCTGGATGCCGGAGGCGCCAGACAGCCACGGCAGCGAACCGCAAGCCGCGCTGGAAGCCGGTAATGATTTGCGTCACGTCGAAGCGGCCTTGCGTGCCTTGCCGGAGCGCACGCGGCAGATCTTCCTGCTCAACCGCATCCACGGTCGCAAATACGCCGAAATCGCCAAGGCCATGGGCTTGTCCCAAAGCGCCGTGGAAAAACATATGATGCGCGCCCTCGATGCCTGCAAGGCCAGCCTGCAGGAATCGCCCATGCGCACGCCAGGGAAAGCACCGTGAATCAGCCCGAACGCGTCACCCCGACGCCCGCTCAGGAGCAGGCCGCCTACACTTGGCTGAGCTTGTTGCATGACCAGCCCAGCAGTGGCGATCAACTTACGTTCAGTCACTGGCTGCAGGCTGATCCTGCCCACGCCGAGGCTTATGCACAGGCGCAAGTCGTGTGGGAATTGAGCGAAGCGCCGGCGCGAACCCTGGCCGATGAAGATGCATTGGCCTTGCAGGGTTATCTCAATGCGATGAATCAATCGCCTCGCAACAGCGTGCGGCGCTGGTCGGGTGCGCTGGCCATGGCGGCGTGTCTGGTGCTGATGATCGGCGTAGGGGTCGGTTGGCAGCCGATGCGTTGGGTCGATGATCTGGGCGCCGATTATGTCTCGGCACCGGGCGAAATTCGCACCGTGACACTGGCCGATCAATCGCAAGTCACGCTGGATGCCGACAGCGCCATTGCCRTGGATTTCAGTCGCGGTGAACGGCGCGTCCAGCTGCGACGCGGCGCCGGATTTTTCAGCGTGACGCACACCGGCGACCCGTTTGTGGTCGATGCCGAACAGGGGCAGGCGCGAGTGCTGGGCACGCAGTTTGAAGTGCGCCTGCAACCGCAGGGGGCGCAAGTCACGGTGTTGTCCGGACGGGTGGGCGTGACTGCGGACAAGCACGCGGAGCAGCAAATCCTCACCGCCGGCCAGCAAGTGGCCTATGGCAACGGCGCAACGCAACAATCCCATGCGGTGGACAGCGAAGCGCAATTGGCCTGGCGCCAGGGTTGGCTCAATTACTACAAGGCGACGCTGGCCGAGGTGGTGCAGGATTTGGGGCGTTACTTCCCGGGGCGGATCGTGTTGCTCAATGATGAACTGGCGGCGCGGCGAATCAGTGGCAGCTTTCCGAGCAGGGATCCGCAGGTCGTGTTGAGTTCGTTGCAAGGGGTGTTGGGGTTTGAGCAGCACAGCGTGTTGGGGCAGCTGATTATTTTGCGTTAAAGCTGCTGGCCCCATCGCGAGCAAGCCCGGCTCCCACACTTGACCGCATTCTCATGAAGGAACCCGATCCCTGTAGGAGCCGGGCTTGCCCGCGATGAGGACCGATCAGACACCGCATCTTTCAGAACAAAAATTATTTTCAACATTTTGATGAGGTAAAACCAAGCCCCATCCGTGTAGTGACTGAAACTGCGAGTCATTCGCATCCGTTGCGGTTCTACACAGGTCTATCGAGCAATGAAGTCCAGGGCAAAATCGGGTTGGGTCAAACAGTGGTTGGGTGCCTCGGCACTGAGTATGTCGGCGCTGGCGTTGCTGCCCTTGAGCATCGCCTCGGCCGCTGACACGGGCAGCACGCAACAGCGGGCGCCGTTCAACTTCGCCATTGCCGCCAAACCGCTGCCCCAGGCCCTGAGCGACTTCAGCCGGGTGACCGGCATCAGTGTGGTCTACACCGATGAAGCGCCCTACGGCGTCACCGCCCCGGCGATCAACGGCCCGTTGAGCGCCGAACAAGCCCTGCAGCGTTTGCTCAGCGGTTCGGGACTGACCTTCCGCCGTACCGACCCCAACACCCTGATCCTTGAGCCGGTGCCGACGGCGGGCACCCTGAACCTGGGCGCCACCACCATCACCTCGGTGGCCGATCAATCCATGAGTTATCAGCCGCCGCCCACCAGTTCGGTGATGCGTTCTTCGGCCTTGCTCCAGGAAGTCCCGCAGACCGTCAATGTGGTCCCGGCCCAAGTCATTCGCGATCAGGTGCCGCGCAATCT
Source organism: Pseudomonas sp. P1_F1_2 (assembly GCF_056405815.1). Lineage (NCBI taxonomy): Bacteria > Pseudomonadati > Pseudomonadota > Gammaproteobacteria > Pseudomonadales > Pseudomonadaceae > Pseudomonas > Pseudomonas sp. P1_F1_2. The sequence goes on from NZ_JBFUBK010000038.1 coordinate 50,639, forward strand.
GGATGACGCGCTGGCCAACGTCAGCGGCATCACCCAGGGCAACACACTGGCGAGCACCCAGGACTCGGTGATGACGCGTGGTTTCGGTGACAACCGCAACGGCTCGATCATGCGCGACGGCATGCCGATCGTGCAGGGGCGTGGCCTGAGTGAGAGTGTCGAACGCGTCGAAGTGCTCAAGGGGCCGGCGTCCTTGCTGTACGGCATCCAGGACCCGGGCGGCGTGGTCAACATGGTCAGCAAGAAGCCGGAACTGGAACAGTACAACGCCCTGACTCTGCGCGGTTCGACCTACGACGATGGCAAGAACGGCAGCGGTGGCACCCTCGACAGCACCGGCGCACTGGGCACATCGGGCCTCGCTTATCGCATGGTGCTGGACCATGAAGACGAAGATTACTGGCGCAATTTCGGCACCCACCGCGAGTCGATGATCGCGCCGTCGCTGGCCTGGTTCGGCGAAAGCACCACGCTGTTGTTCTCCTATGAACACCGTGAGTTTCTGACCCCGTTTGACCGTGGCACAGTCATCGATCCGAACACCAATCATCCGTTGGACATCTCGCGCAACCTGCGCCTCGACGAGCCGTTCAACAACATGGAAGGCCGTTCGGACCTTTACCACTTCGAGGCCGATCACGAGCTCAACGACAACTGGAAAGCTCACTTCGGCTACAGCTGGAACCGTGAAACCTACGACGCCAGCCAGGTGCGCGTGACCGCCATCGACACCGACAAAGGCACGTTGACCCGCAGCATGGACGGCACGCAAAACGCCATCAGCACCGACCGCTTCACCACCGTCGACCTCGAAGGCAATGTCGAATGGTCCGGGATGAAACACGACCTGGTGTTCGGCCTCGATGACGAGTACCGCAAGATTTACCGCGAAGACCTGATCCGCCAGAAAAGCCGGAGCATCTTCAGCTACGTCGACCCGATCTACGGCCTTGAAGTGCCGGGCACCACCGTCAGTGCGGCCGACAGTAATCAAACTGATGAATTGCGCAGCAACTCGATCTTCCTTCAGGACTCGATCCACCTCACCGACCAATGGATTTTCGTCGCGGGCGGGCGCTTCCAGGAATACGACCAGTACGCCGGCAAAGGTGTGCCGTTCAAGGCCAACACGGACAACAACGGCCAGAAATGGGTGCCGCGTGCGGGCCTGGTGTACCGCTACACCGACGAACTGTCGTTCTACGGCAGCTACACCGAATCGTTCAAACCCAACTCCACCATTGCGCCTTTGAGCGGCAGCAGCATCGTGCTCGACGGCAGCATTGCGCCGGAAGAAGCCAAGTCCTGGGAGGTTGGGGCCAAGCTCGACATGCCGGGCCGCATCACGGCTGATATCGCGCTGTTCGACATCAAGAAACGCAACGTACTGGTGGCCAACGCCGAAGGCCCGGTGACGATTTACAGTGCTGCCGGCGAAGTGCGTTCCCGAGGCCTGGAAGTGGATTTGACCGGCCAGCTCACGGACCGCTGGAGCATGATCGGCAGCTACGCCTACACCGATGCCGAAGTCACCGAAGACCCGGACTACAAAGGCAAGCAACTGCAAAACGTCGCCAAGAACAGCGGCTCGCTGTCGGCGGTCTATGACTTCGGCACCATCGTCGGTGGCGATCAGTTGCGCGTCGGCGCGGGTGCGCGATATGTCGGCGAGCGGGCGGGTAACGCCGTCAACGACTTCGACCTGCCGGCCTACACCGTGGCCGATGCATTCGCCACGTACGACACCAAGGTCGAAGGGCAGAAGGTCAAGTTCCAGCTCAACGTGAAGAACATGTTCGACCGCACCTACTACACCTCGGCGGCGAGCCGGTTCTTTGTGTCGATGGGCGATTCGCGGCAGGTGTTGTTTTCCAGCACTTTGGAGTTCTGACCGAGACCGCGTCATCGTTCATCGCGGGCAAGCCCGGCTCCCACAGGAATAGGTGTCGAAGCGCACT
>NZ_JBFUBK010000038.1:52630-55951 GCF_056405815.1 Pseudomonas sp. P1_F1_2
CACAGGAATAGTGTCGTTCACAGGAGTGCGCTTCGACACCTATTCCTGTGGGAGCCGGGCTTGCCCGCGATGGCGTCCTGAGAGGCAGCGACTGTCGTGGGCCTTAGCGCAAAAACGCCTGGCGATAGTCCCCAGGCGTCCCACCCAATGCCTGCCGAAACCGATTGGTGAAATGACTGGCGCTGGCAAACCCGCAGGCCAATGCAATCTCCCCCAACGGCTGCGACGTCGAGCGCAGCAACTCCCTTGCCCGGCTCAGTCTTCGCGCCAACACATATTGATGCGGCGGCAAGCCGAAGCTTTCTCTGAACATCCGCGCAAAATGGTATTCCGATAACGCGCACAGCGCGGCCAATTGCCCAAGGCTGATGGCCTCCGCCAACTGGTTGTCGATGAACTCCACCAACTGCCGCCGCTGATGCGCGGCCAGTCCACCCTTGAGCCGCAAGCCCTCACGCATTCCAACCTGGCCGAGCAACACGTGGCTGAGCATTTCGTGGGCCAGGCTGCTGGTCAGCACGCGTTCGCCGGGTTCGTTCCAGTTGAGGGTGAGCATCTGCCGAAAGCGTCGGGCTTGCGCCGGATCGTCGAGGAAGGTGCCTTCGCGCAATTGCAGTTCGCGCGGTTCACGGTCCAGCAGCGTGACGCAGCCGAGGGCGAATTGTTCGGGGCTGAAATACACGTGGGCCAGGCGAATGTCGCCGTTGATCACCCAACCGGATTGATGCTCGGCGGGCAGAATGCACAACTTGTCGGGGCCGCCCTTGGTGCCGGGTTGGTCGCGGCGAAACGTGCCGGTGCCGCCGGCGATGTAGCACGACAACGTGTGATGACTCGGCGCTTCGTAATCCTGCGCGTCGTGATGGTTGCTCCACAAGGCTGCAGCCATGCCGTCACCGAGCTCGGCGCTGTGCTCAAGGCGAGCATTGGGCGAGCGGTTGAGGGCTTGAAAGACTTGCAGTGTTTCCAGTGCGGGCATGATCGGTTCTCTCCAACGCCTTGCATCCTACTCCGTAGACGTTGGCCTGCCAGCCTCTGCGCCGACAAAAGCGCAAGTTTATGCAAGTGCGGGGCGAGCGGGCGCGGGACACTGAACCTCTATTGAGGAGTGTTTGCCATGAACCTGTCGTTGTACTTGCTGACCGTGCTGATCTGGGGCACCACCTGGATTGCCTTGAAATGGCAACTGGGCGTGGTGGCGATTCCGGTGTCGATCGTCTATCGCTTCGGCCTCGCGGCGCTGGTGCTGTTCGCGATGTTGCTGCTGAGTCGGCGTCTGCAAGTGATGAACCGGCGTGGGCATTTGATCTGTCTGGCGCAGGGGCTGTGCCTGTTCTGCGTCAACTTCATGTGCTTCCTGACGGCCAGCCAGTGGATTCCCAGTGGTTTGGTTGCCGTGGTGTTTTCCACCGCCACCCTGTGGAATGCGCTGAATGCGCGGGTGTTTTTCGGTCAAAAAATCGCTCGCAATGTGTTGATGGGCGGGGCACTGGGGTTGTTCGGGCTTGGCCTGTTGTTCTGGCCGGAACTGGCCGGGCATACCGCCAGCCCGGAAACGCTGCTCGGCCTGGGCCTGGCCTTGCTCGGGACCTTGTGCTTCTCGGCTGGCAACATGCTGTCGAGTTTGCAGCAGAAGGCCGGATTGAAACCGCTGACGACCAACGCCTGGGGTATGGCCTATGGTGCGGCGATGCTGTCGGTATGGTGCCTGGTCAAAGGCATTCCGTTCGACATGGAATGGAACGCGCGCTACATCGGTTCGCTGCTGTACCTGGTAATCCCGGGTTCGGTGATCGGTTTCACCGCTTACCTGACGCTGGTCGGGCGCATGGGCCCGGAGCGCGCGGCGTATTGCACCGTGTTGTTTCCGGTGGTGGCGCTGAATGTGTCGGCGTTTGCCGAAGGCTACCAATGGACCGCGCCGGCGCTGGTGGGGTTGGTGCTGGTGATGCTGGGCAACGTGCTGGTATTTCGTAAACCCAAGGCACCGATGCTGGGGGGAAGTGGAAAACTGGCTTGATCGTACGGGCAGACGTTTGGACACGTCTGCCCGTTTTTCGTCAGCCTTTCCAGACTTGCGGGTTGACCAGGTCTTGCGGCCGCTCGCCCAACAGCGCGCTGCGCAGGTTGGCCAGGGCGCGGTTGGCCATGGCTTCACGGGTTTCGTGGGTGGCCGAGCCGATGTGCGGCAATGTCACGGCGTTTTTCAGTTGGAACAACGGCGACTCGGCCAGCGGTTCTTTTTCGTAGACGTCCAGACCGGCGCCGCGAATGCGGTTGTTTTGCAGCGCTTCGATCAGGGCTGGTTCGTCCACGACCGGGCCGCGTGAGATGTTCACCAGGATGGCGCCGGGTTTCATCAGTGCCAGTTCGCGGTGGCTGATCAGGTGTTTGGTCTTTTCGCTGAGTGGCACCACCAGGCAAACGAAATCGGCTTCGGCCAGCAGTTGATCCAGCGTGCGGAACTGGGCGCCGAGTTGTTGTTCCAGGTCTGTCTTGCGGCTGTTGCCGCTGTAGAGAATCGGCATGTTGAACCCCAGGCGACCGCGACGGGCAATGGCCGCGCCGATGTTGCCCATGCCGACGATGCCTAGGGTTTTGCCGTGCACGTCGGTGCCGAACAGTGGTGCGCCGACGGTGGCTTGCCATTGGCCGGCCTTGGTCCAGGCGTCCAGTTCGGCGACGCGGCGGGCGCTGCTCATGAGCAGGGTGAAGGCGAGGTCGGCGGTGCTTTCGGTGAGGACGTCGGGGGTGTTGGTGAGCATGATCCCGCGTTCGTTGAAGTAGGCGAGGTCGTAGTTGTCGTAGCCGACTGAGACGCTGGAGACGACTTGGAGTTTGGCGGCGGTTTCGAGTTGTGCGCGACCGAGTTTGCGGCCGACGCCGATCAGGCCGTGGGCGTGGGGCAGGGCTTCGTTGAATTGGGCGTTGATGTCGCCGTTTTTCGGGTTTGGCACGATGACTTCGAAGTCTTGCTTGAGGTGTTCGACCATTTCGGGGGTGATGCGGCTGAAGGCGAGGACGGTCTTTTTCATGGGAGGTGGGCTCGTCGGGCTTGGTTTGGCTTGGAGAATGCCAAGCACGCTAACATTCTTTTTCGTGGTTGTGAGCTTTTGAACTTGGCGGCCTTTGGGCCGACCATGTTCTTGTGGGTTGTGTACATATCCGTTTCTGCGGTAACGGCCGCTTAGGGTTTCGCCCTTACGGCGACTCACTTTTTTTTCAAACGCCAAAAAAAAGTAAGCAAAAAAAGGCTCGCCCCGAGCGTCCGGCCCCTCGCTGGGGCTCGGCGTTCCTTCGCTCCGGTATCCCTCCGGGGAC